>CALXYT010000003.1 GCA_944393045.1 uncultured Succinivibrionaceae bacterium
TATTTTTTTCGTCAACCTTTTTTTACTAAAATCTTTATTTTTTTTTAAAAAATCTTTGTTTTGTTCGTTTTTTAAACAAAAACCTGAGCTTTCTGGTAATTTTGTCTACCAGATTTAACACATTCTAATTTTCTATTTTATTTATCTTTAACTTCTTTAATTTGTGGTTGATATAGCGAAGGAAATATAAAAGCAACTATCCCTTCTGTTATAACATGTTTAATCCATCTTAATACCCATAATGCCCCCATTATGATTATTCCTGTTACAACAGCTTTAACTTTTAACATTTCAATATCAACAACATTAAATAATTCCGTTAATTGATACGTTTCTATAAATTCTACCGCTTGCTTTGGAAATATAATTGCTAAACAAAATAATAAATTACCTAATAAAGTACAAAACACGCCGTATCTGAAAGTAACTGCAACAAAACAACAAATAATTCCACCTATAAATAACGTTATACCTACATGTGTAATAAAAATCTTTACAATATCAATCATATTTTTTCCTAATTTATTCATTAAGATTTTTTTATAGGTTTACCTATAAATCTTATCATTGCTAATATATAAACAAGAATAAGTGCTAAAATCAACTATATTTTAAAAAAATTGAATTTAAGCATATTATTTGATAAGCTCTATTTTTGGTAAAGTTTATCTTTCTATTATAAATTTTTTTCTACCATCTTACTTAGGAACACATAGCTCATGATTATCACTTGGGACTTTGATCCAATAGCATTTACAATCCAAGTTCATTGGTATGGTTTTCTCTTTGTTTTAGGCTTTATTCTTGGATACTATTTTATTTCCCAAGTTTTTAAAAAGAATAATATAGATACTTCTGATCTTGAACTTCTTGTAATTTTTATGTTTGTCAGTACCTTAGTTGGAGCAAGATTAGCGCACTGTTTATTCTACGCCCCTGATGTTTACCTAAGAGATCCAATTAGTATCTTAAAAATATGGGAAGGGGGACTTGCAAGTCACGGTGGTGGTATAGGATTATGCTTAGGTGTTTATTTATTTGCCAAAATTAAAAAATATAACTTTTTACCACTTGCTGATTTATTAGTTATTCCTACTGCTATTGCAGGTACCTTTATTAGAATTGGTAATTTCTTAAATTCCGAAATTTATGGTACTCATACTAATGGTAATTACGGCGTAATTTTTACCAGAATCAATGATTCATTACCTCGTCATCCTACGCAGTTATATGAATCTCTAGCTTACTTAATAATTGGCTGTATATTGTTCTTTGTTTACTTTAAGAGTAAAAAACATAGAAACGGTGTAGTACTATCTTTATTTTTAATACTAATATTTATCACAAGATTTTTCATTGAATTTGTGAAAGTTGAACAAGCTGATTTCACGGTTTCTTTTCTAACATTAGGACAATATTTAAGTATTCCATTTATCCTCTTTGGTATTGGATTTTTATGCTATTCAATTAAACAAAATAAAAATCTTCCAATCAAAGATTAACTAAGAAAATTACTTTTGTATTATCTAAAGATAATGTAGCTATCTCTGATAATACATTAGTAATAAATTCTTAATCTATTAGCCACTCTAATCTTTAAATCTTCCTATGTTTCTTATAAAACATGGGGCAACTAAACCTTGTAGTAAGTGATATTAATCACTGACATTTTTATTTAAAGTTTTTAAAATCATAGTTATATCTACGAAATAAAGGAGTTTTACTTAAATGGCTAATAAAGTCTTAATGATAACCAACTACACTGGTCAAAATATTCCCAAAGAAGGTATTGAAAGATTTGATCAAGTATTTTTAATTACCGAAAAGCAGGAATCAATACCTATTCTCGTAGTTGAACAACTATTAAGAATTACTTCAGAAACTGGTGTAAAGTTTTCTCTATTACCAATTGATGCTAAATCAAATGAAGAATTCTTAGTTTATATGTCATTTGAAGTATTCAAAATGTGGATTAATAATAATGATATTCAAATTACCTTATTATCTAATAACACAAGTCTTGATAACCTTGTTTCAATAGCAACAGCTAATGGTATTAAACTTTCTCGTGCTGATGCTTCAAATAGTAAATCTAACACCAATTACGCACAAGAACAGGAAAGTTTACTCCAACCAAAAACTCTTTCTCAATCAACAATATCTCCATCAGTGGTAAAAGAAGAAGTTAGACCCAAAACATTATCAAGCAGTTCTACATCTTTTATATCACACAAGAAAACTCAGGCAGAGCAACCTACTAAGGCACAAGTTCTTTCAACTCCTCAGTCAGAAGAACAAAACACAGAAAAGAATAAAAAGCTTATTGCTTCATTATTAAACCAAAATAAGTAATAGTTTAAATTTAAGCTTGAATTTAAGGATTAGTATTTTTAGAAGTTTTAAATTAAATTTTAAAGAGGAAGAATAAATATCTTCCTCTTTTTTTACCCTAATGTAGTAATTAGTAAATTAAGACAAAAGATATTTACCTTAAATCTTCTGTCCTTATTTTTTTAAAACCATGAAATAAATCAGCATCTTTTATTCTATTTTTATATTTTCTTTTAAGATTATGAAATCTTTTACGGCTTTTTCCAATAGTTAGAGCGCTTAACATGCTATAGAAACGATATAAGATTTTAAGCTTAAATTTAATTTTATAATCTTGTTCTAAGATTTTTGCGTTGGCACTAAAAAAAGCTTCAATTTCATTATAGCTTGGAACATTTTTAGCAACATTCCACCAATAAGCATCAAACTTATTATAGCGCATAACCCAAGGCTTTCTTCTTGTTATGTAGTGAATGATTTTGATGATATTTGGATCTTGGATAAATTTCTTAGCATCATCAGATATAAACGGATTATCTAGTGATGAACCTTCTATTGTGCTTTCAAAATTCCAACTAGGATCTATTAATTTAACCTTATCATTAAAAATAACGTTTAAGACGTCTTGATCTATATAATCGTAATCATGAGTAAAAAGTTCATCTATTAAAATATTTTGGTTGATATCACCTGTTGGATGTACAACCTCATAAAACTTCTTAAGATCAATAAGAATAACGCCTGCATTAAAGTAATTGTACGGAGGATTGAGTTTTAAAATTTTAGCTAAATAAGTACTCTTATTGTCATGTTCTCGCTGTTTAGTAGTTGCAAGTATCGTCTCATCTAACACAGCCCCAATTGGTTTACCTTCAAGATCTATATTATATAATTGAGCAATATCTGCTTTTATACATAAATCAATATCTAAATATATTATTTTTTCATAATCTTTAAATAAACTTGATATATACAATCTAAATAAAGAAACAAATGATACATGACCTGCAGATATATTCTTAATACCACTTACTTCAATTAATTCATTTCCATCAAAAACTCTAATTGACACATTGCTTGTCATAGCTAAAGACTGTAGTTTATTTATAGTTTCATTAGATAGATGAAAACCAAGGATATTAATATCATAATTGTTTTTAGTGGTACTATTTGCTATTAGCGAATAGAGCACAACTTCTAAAAACATCGCATATTGATTATCAGTTGCAAAAACAACAGCGACAGCTTCTTTATCTAAAAAGGCAGGAGCAATTTTTTTATATTCCATATCCATCCTTTACAAGACAGTACTTAACGCAAGAGAGCACTAAAATAATTAGTCAATAACTAATTTAGGAGACATTTTTAAGCTCTCACGTGGTAATATTATAAATTAACCACAATAAACAAGCTATCATAAAATATTAATAAGTCTTGATAAGTCTATTTTTTAATAATGTTTAACTACTTAATTTTTTGCGGATTTAATTGATTTTCTTAAACTTATTAAAAGCTCAAACTTATTAAAATCTCGTTCTATAAACTTACTTATTTATAAAGATACCTGCATTATTCATTTAAATTTCATGTATAATTAACAAAAACTTGGCAGTATGGATAACTATGAAGTCACTTTTTTTACTACCTTTAAGCACTAAATTCTTGTTGTGTTGCTCTCTTGCATGTATTGTGATTTTTCTTCTTATATTGGTTTAATATGATACATTTTAACAATTTAACACTTGGATATAATAAACATCCTATTGTGCATCATCTAAATGCTCATATACCACCTGGTGATTCAGTTGCTGTAATTGGACCAAACGGAGGTGGAAAATCAACTTTATTAAAAGGGATTGCTTCTTTAATTAAACCTTTAGACGGTTCTATTGATATAAGTGTTCCTAAAAATAAAATAGCTTATTTACCTCAAATTTCATCGATAGATCATAATTTTCCGATATCAACTTACGAACTTATCGCTCTTGGTTTATGGCATAAAAAAGGTTGGTTTAAAAAGTACACTAAAAATGATCATATGGCGATAAAGTCTGCCATTGAACAAGTAGAACTACAAGGAATGGCACAGCAACCACTATGCGCCTTAAGTGGTGGGCAAATTCAACGAGCTTTATTTGCTCGATTAATACTTCAAGATGCTAATTTAATTTTATTAGATGAACCATTTAATGCCATAGACTATAAGACCAATGAGGCTTTGCTAAATATCATTAACCTTTGGAAAAGACAAAACCGTACTATAATTACCGTCTTACATAACTACTCTCAGGTAAAGAGTTATTTTGATAAGACTTTAATAATTGCAAGAGAAATTATTGAATTTGATAAAACTGAAAAAGTATTAACCCAAGAAAACTTAAACAAAGCATTTTCAATATCCCTCTCTCCAGATGAAAATGCCAATGTATGTAATAGGTAGCAATATGCTTGATACATTATATAATTTCTTTATTTTTCCTATATCTGAATATGAATTTATGCAAAAAGCTATAGTAAGTCTACTGATATTATCGCTAATATCACCTATTACTGGAATTTTTCTAGTACTTCGTAAGCTTAGTCTTAGTGGTGATGCAATTTCTCATGCAATACTACCAGGAGCGGCAATAGGATTTTTACTATTTGGTTTATCTGTTTTTGCTATTACTATCTGCTCACTTATTGCAGGTATTATAGTTATTGCATCATCTGCTATATTTTCAAGAATTAGTAAAAATCCTGAAGATAGTTCTCTTGCAGTATTTTATCTACTTAGCCTAGCTCTAGGGGTTTTAATTATTTCTATTTCTGGCTCAAATCTTGATTTATTGCATTTTTTATTTGGTTCTATTTTTGCTATCACAGATGAAATACTCATAACACTTGCCACTATAACTATTTTTTGTTTATTTGTGCTCGCAATTATCATTAGACCATTAATCATTGATAGTATGGATCCTTTATTTTTAACATCAGTAAGTAAAGCTGGTCCCTTTGTTCATCTTGCATTTATGGTTATTACTGTTATGAATTTAGTAGCAAGCTTTCAAGCAATTGGTACGCTTATGGCTGTTGGGCTTATGATTATTCCCGCTACTATCGCAAAATTTTGGTCTTATAAGTTAAACATCATTATTTTAATTGCTATAATCGTTACCATGATTTCTGTATATATCGGGGTTTTATTATCATTCCATTTTAATTATCCATCCAGTCCTTGTATTATCCTAATACTAGTATTTTGGTACCTAGTTTCATTTATTTTCGGTATTAATAATGGGGTAATTTGGAATTTTATAAAAACAAAACATTTAGAGGCTTAACATGTATAAATATTTAATTCTATTTTTGTTTTTTCTCTGGCAAACAACCTTAGCCAATGAACAAAAATTAAATATCGTTACTAGTTTTAGCATTATGGAAGATATCACTAAGAATATTGTCTTAAATAAAGCTAATGTAACAACTATAGTACCTAAGAATAGTGATTCTCATGGCTACTCTATTACCCCAAATGATTTAATTACTATTGAAAAATCAGATTTATTTATCGTTAATGGTCTTGGTTTTGAAGGATTTTTGGCAAGATTAGAAAATAGTAAATTAAATGACAAAATAATTATTGCTTCTAAATCCATAAAACCTATTGTAGATAATAACCATGAGCATGATGGTCATCATCATAATAATTCAGATCCCCATATTTGGCAGGATCCTTTAATGGTTATTACTATGGTAAATAATATTACTACCTCATTATGTGCTAAAGATGCAGTAAACTGCGTTTTTTACCAAAACAATGCCCAAAACTACACTAAAAAACTTCAAGATCTCAACGATAAGTATGCTCTTATTTTTAATAATATTCCAAAGGAACAACGAGTAATAATTACCACTCATAAAGCTTTTAATTACTTAGCTTATAGGTATAATATAAAAATATTTGCCCCTTTTAATATTGATAGTCATGCAGAACCTTCAGCTAAAGACTTAGCTAAGCTTTCTGATCTAATAACAAGTGCTAAAATTAAAGCAATTTTCACAGAAAACATTACTAATAATACAATTATTAAGGAAATTGCTAAGCAACATAATCTTAATATCTCTGGAGTTCTTTATTCAGACTCCTTAGCTAATGAAGATGCTTCAACATATCTTGAATTAATTGAACATAATTTAGAAGTGATTAGTCAATCAATGAAATAGCGTTATATTTCTCAATGCCTAAAAAGGAGGATAATTGAAAATATCCTCCTAACACGCAATAAAGTACTTTTACATTAAATTTTGCTATCAAAAAATATCTAATCTAGTCTAGAGAAGAAATCAGCAACTTTTTCAGCTAAAGGCTTTGGATTCTCACCTTTAAAAATAAAATGTAATTTATGACCACATGAAGCTCTTAAAGAAGAAACCTGCATCATACTTTTTCCATCAATGTATATGGTATTTTCAGATACATTCTTGATTAATACTTCTACTTTTGGATCACTTGAACAAATTTTTACTAATGAAGCACATGGTCTAATATGCAACCCATGCTGGCAATGAACCACAAAATCCATTTCTAAGTCCATACTACATCCTCTACTAATATTATTTATGTATCTTCAATAATACATTGATATTATAATTCAAAAGTTTAAAAATTTTACCACAAACAAGCTTAAAACATTTTATTTAATAAAAACTGCTAGATATTAAAAAAATCCATGTTTTTCTAAAATTGGCTTAGCATCATTAAGTAAAATTCTCTTAAAAATACCTAAATTCATTTTCGTATCGCTGGAGATATCTAAAAAATCTACAGCGTAATAATATAAAGGTTCATAATGTTCTTTAGGTATAAGGCAATATGAGCCACTGTTAGCATATGAATTATCTTTAATTAACGCATATGGCACAAAACCTAACATTGCATTACCATTTCTAACAAAGCTAATAGATAAAAACTCATTAGGCGTATACAAAAATTTTGCATGCATCTTTTTATCTAATTTTAAACTTTTTAAGACCTCTAAAGCTGCAAATCCTGATACATGTACTCGAGGATTAGGAATAGCAACACGAGTAAATGTATTATATTTTAAGATATTACAATCTTTATCAACTATTGATGTTATCGACCATAATGCTAAAGGTGTTTTAGTAAAAACCATTTTAGAATTAGCATCGGCTAACTTACTCTCTATATATTTAGCAATAAATTTATTATCATTTCCTAAATATATATCACATTTTCGCTGACCGTTAACTACTAAAGAATACATTGTAGACGCAGATGCATAGAAAATATCAATATTTAATTGCTTTTTAAATGTTTCTTTAATTTCTTCTAAAGGATGATATAGCTGTGATATAGCACAAACCTCTATTTTTTTACTACTTACGCTTGTATCATTTATATTTGACGCTCTATCGCTTGCAAATGATGGCGCCAAACCTAAACAAACAATCAAACTACAAATTAGTACTCTAGCAAAGATTAGCATATAAATCTTAACAATAATATCTTAAACACTTACTCAATATAAAGGCTTCTTAATAACTCAATTTCCTCTTTATAACCTGCAACCGTTTGTGGGGTTTCTAAGTAAAATGGAATATTGCGCAAACTTGGGTGATTTATAATTTTAGTAATAGCTTCTAACCCAATAAAACCTTTACCAATACATTCATGTCTATCCTTAGATGCGCCCATAGGGTTTTTACTATCATTTAGATGAATGGCTTTTAAGCGCTCTAAACCTACAACAGTATCAAACTTCTCTAAAACACCATCTAAATCATGCACTATATCGTATCCAGCTTCCCAAATATGACAGGTATCTAAACAAACACCTAAATTACAACCAAGTTCTGTTCTATCTATGATAATTTTAATTTCCTCAAAATTTCTACCAACCTCAGATCCTTTGCCAGCCATAGTCTCTAATAAAACAGTAGTATGTAGATTATCTTTTAAAACTTCATTTAACATCTCTACAATATATGTAATACCAACTTCTAAACCTTGTTTTACATGACTACCTGGATGAAAATTATAATAAGAACCTGGAGTATACTCTAAACGTTCTAAATCATCTATCATGGTTCTTTTAGCAAAATCTCTAATAGAAGGGTCAGCTGAACAAGCATTTAAGGTATAAGGTGCATGAGCTAAAATTTTTTCTATGCCATGTTCCTTGCAAAAAACAAGAAAAGCATTTACATCATTAACATCTATCGCTTTAGCAGCACCACCTCTTGGATTACGTGTAAAAAACTGAAAAGTATTTGCTCCGATACTTACAGCCTCTTTAGCCATTGCTAAATAACCATTTGATGATGATAAATGACACCCTATTGTAAACATGTACTTACTCCACTGTTACTGATTTTGCAAGATTTCTTGGCTGATCTACATCGGTTCCCTTTATTATAGCTACATGATAAGAAAGTAGCTGTAATGGTACGGTATAAACTATTGGCGCAATAAGATCATCTACTTCAGGTACTTCAATTAATTTAAGATTTGGCTCTTCTTTAAAGCCAGCATTTTTACCCATAAATACATATAATACCCCACCTCTAGCACACACTTCTTGAATATTAGATTTAAGCTTTTCTAATAAATCATTTTTTGGGGCAACTACAATTACAGGCATTTGAGCATCAATAAGTGCTAAAGGACCATGTTTAAGTTCTCCAGCTGCATACGCTTCTGCATGGATATAGCTTATTTCTTTTAATTTTAAAGCACCTTCCATAGCAACAGGATAAAGACTGCCACGCCCTAAGAATAAACTATTATTCTTATTTACAAAGTCTAAAGACAATTTTTCAATAACAGAATCAAGAGTTAAGACCTCAGAAACATCACTAGAAACTTTCTTAATAGCACCTACTAAATATCTCTCTTGTTCTTCAGATAAAATTTTCTTACTAACACCAATAGCCCCCATTAACAATAACAAGCTGACTAATTGGGTAGTAAAGGCCTTAGTAGAGGCTACACCTATCTCTTTACCAGCTCTTGTTAAAAATACTAATTCAGATTCTCTAACTAATGAAGAATCAGGTACATTACAAATTGTTAGAGATGATATATATCCTAATTCTTTAGCTAGTTTTAACGCTGCTAAGGTATCAGCAGTTTCACCAGACTGCGATAAAGTTATAAAAAGCGAATTTGATCTAGTTACACTCTTTCTATATCTAAATTCAGATGCTATTTCTACATCTGTACTAATCCCTAACCACTCTTCAAACCATTGTTTGGCAATTAAGCAGGCATGATAAGAAGTTCCACAAGCGACAAGTTTAATATTTTCAATTTTAGTAAAAATCTCATCGGCTTTTTCCCCAAAACTATTAACTAATACCTTATCAGCTGTAATTCTCCCTTCAATAGTTTCGTTTATCACCCTACTTTGTTCATAGATTTCTTTTTGCATATAGTGACGATAATTGCCTTTACTATTATCATCATTTAATAATTCAGATGATACTTTTGGTCTAGTAACTTCATTGCCTTCACGGTCATAAATTTTTACTTCTCTACGACTAATTTTGGCAATATCACCTTCTTCAAGATAAATAAACTCTCTAGTTACAGGTAATAAAGCAAAAGGATCTGATGCCACAAAATTCTCACCAATACCTAAACCAATAACAATTGGCGAACCACTTCTTGCTGCAACTATATATGAAGGATCATTTTTATTAATTACAACTGTGCCATAAGCGCCACGAACTAGCTTTACTGCCTTTTGAACAGCCTCAAGTAATCCTAAGCTATCTTTAAGAGAATCATTTATAACTTTAACAAAAACCTCTGTATCAGTTTCTGATTCAAACTCTTCTCCGTTTTGTAAAAGTTGTTCTTTTAATTGATGATAATTTTCTATAATGCCATTATGTACAATAGCTAACGGCCCAGCTAAGAGTGGATGTGCGTTATTAACTGATGGTTTACCATGAGTTGCCCATCTAGTATGAGCAATACCAATACTACCTGATAAATCATCATTAGCTGTTTTTTCAACTAATTGTGCAACCTTACCTAAACTTCTTACTCTTTTTAATTGAGCATCTTTTAAAATAGCAACGCCAGCAGAGTCATAACCTCTATACTCTAAACGGCGTAAACCTTCTAAAAGAATTTCAATAACATCTCTTTGAGCAATTGCTGCAACAATTCCACACATATCCCACTCCTAATGATTATTTCTTTTTCTTAGGTCTTTTCCAATTAGCTATTTGACGTAAAGGAGCACGAGTAATAGCTAATACATTACTATCAATATCCTTGGTAATAGTAGCACCTGCACCAATTGTTGCACCATCACCTACTTTAACAGGAGCAACTAATTGAGTATCAGACCCCACAAAAACGTCATTACCTATTACAGTCTTAAACTTATTAGCGCCATCATAATTACAAGTAATAGTACCTGCACCAATGTTTACATTAGAACCAATTTCACTATCACCTAAATATGATAAATGACCTGCTTTGGTACCATTACCTAAGAAAGATTTTTTAACTTCCACAAAGTTACCAACATGAACATTATCATCAAGCTTACAACCAGGTCTAAAGCGTGCAAAAGGTCCTAAAGTTGCGTTCTTACCAATGATGCCACTTTCAATAATAGTGTAAGGACTAATAACGCTATCATCGCCAATTTCGCAGTCTTTTAAGACACATCCAGCGCCAATAACAACATTATTACCTAGTTTAACATTACCTTCGATAATTACATTAACATCTATTGTTACATTTATCCCAAAAGATAATTGACCTCTAAAATCTATGCGCTTGGGATCAATGATAATTAACCCTTCTTCCATATATTTTTGGGCTAAATTTTCTTGATAATATCTTTCAGCAATAGCTAACTGTGTTTTATTATTGATTCCCATACATTCGTTGGCGCATTGAGCCTTAACTGCACTAACTTTAAGATTATTACTATTAGCTAATCCTATAATATCAGTTAAGTAATATTCATGTTGTGCGTTATTATTACCAACTTTATTTAATAATGCTGTTAAAGTACATTTATCTGAAGCAATAACACCTGTATTAATTTCAGCAATTTTCTTTTGCTCTAAAGAACAATCTTTTTCTTCAACTATTAATTTAACATCACCATTTTCATCACGCACAATTCTGCCTAATCCAAATGGATTATTAGTTACAGCTGTTAAAACTGCTACATCGCTACTATCTAATGAATCAATAAGTTTTGCTAAAGTGGTAGATGATATTAATGGAATATCAGACACTAAAATTAAAATTTTACTATCTTCTTTACAATAAGGTAATGCTTGCATTACAGCATGGCCAGTTCCTAATAATTCCGACTGAAAAACATAATCAAAATCATTACCAATAGTTTCTGGAACTAATTCTCCACCAAAACCATAAACAATATGAATTGCTGTTGGTTGCAATTGCTTAGCATTATCTATTACGTGTGATAATATAGGCTTACCTGCAATCTTGTGAAGAACTTTAGGTAAAGTAGAATGCATTCTACTACCTTTGCCTGCTGCTAAAATAATAATTTCTAAAGACATTTTATAAACCAACTACTTGAAGATAAAAAATAGAAATTAGTAATATACTGATTTTTCAATCTATATCTAACTAAATACCACTATAAGATTATATTACAATAAATAAATATTTTTGCTATAAAAAAAGGAAGAATTATAAAACTCTTCCTCTTTTCAAAATAAATTCTTATGTTACTTAACTCGACCTTTTCGAGATAACTCAACGGCTTTAAGTTGAGAAAGTGCACGAGAAAGCTCTGATAACGCTTGAGTATAATCTTGGTCATTGAGCTTTTTAGATAATCTTAGTTCAGCTAAACGTTTAGCTTCTAATGCTTTAGATTCTTCAATATCTTCACCTCTTATAGCAGTATCAGCCAAAACTGTTATACTTTCAGGTTGGACTTCAAGAACCCCACCACAAACATTTACAACTGATAACTTATCATCCAAACTTATGTAAGATACATTTCCAGCTGGAATTAAAGTTAATAGTGGGCTATGACCAGGTCTAATACCAAGAGAACCCTCACTCCCATTTACATTTACTTGCTTAACTCTATCTGAAAAAATAGCAGCCTCAGCACTAACGATTCGTAAATGCATATCAGTATGGGTTTTTACAGTCTTTTGTTTTTCTTCGGCCATATCGTTATATCCTTGTTTTACATTAATTGAGCTTTTTCTATAGCTTCATCAATTGAACCAACCATATAGAAAGCTTGTTCTGGAATTGAATCATATTCACCGTTAATGATTCCTTTAAAGCCCCTAATAGTTTCTTTAAGCGGAACATACTTACCAGGGTGACCTGTAAACACTTCTGCCACACTAAATGGCTGAGAAAGAAATCTTTCAATCTTTCTAGCTCTAGCAACTATTAACTTATCATTTTCGGATAATTCATCCATACCTAAAATAGCGATGATATCCTTTAACTCTTTATAACGCTGTAATACAGATTGTACCCCACGAGCTGTTTCGTAATGTTCTTGTCCTACAACATAAGGATCTAACTGTCTTGAAGTTGAATCTAATGGATCCACTGCTGGATAAATACCTAATGCAGCAATCTGACGAGACAATACAACTGTTGCATCTAAGTGCGCAAATGTAGTTGCAGGGCTTGGGTCAGTTAAGTCATCGGCAGGAACGTATACAGCTTGCACTGATGTAATTGAACCTTTCTTAGTTGAAGTAATACGTTCTTGTAATACCCCCATTTCTTCAGCTAAGGTTGGCTGATAACCTGCTGCTGATGGCATACGACCTAACAATGCTGAAACTTCAGTACCAGCTAAGGTATAACGATAAATATTATCTATAAATAATAATACATCCTTACCTTCATCTCTGAATTTTTCTGCAACAGTAAGACCTGTTAAAGCAACACGTAATCTATTTCCAGGAGGTTCATTCATCTGACCATAAATCATCGATACTTTATCAATAACTTTTGATTCTTGCATTTCATAATAGAAATCATTACCTTCTCTGGTACGTTCACCAACACCAGTAAATACTGATAAACCATTATGAGCCTTAGCAATATTATTGATAAGCTCCATCATGTTTACTGTTTTACCAACACCAGCACCACCAAATAGACCTACTTTACCACCTTTAGCAAAAGGACAAATTAAGTCAATAACCTTTATACCAGTTTCAAGTAATTCAGTAGTATTTGACTGTTCTTCATATGAGGGAGCTGCTCTATGAATAACCCAATGATCTTCAGCCTTAATTGGACCTGCTTCATCTACTGGCTGACCAAGAACATTCATGATTCGACCTAAAGTCTGCTTACCAACAGGTACTTTAATAGCTTCTTTAGTATCTACTACTTCTAAACCACGACTCAAACCTTCAGAAGTTCCCATAGTAATACAACGTACTACACCACCACCAATCTGCTGTTGAACTTCCATTATTAAACCTTTAACAGGGCATTCACTAACTACCTGTAAAGCGTTATAAACTTTAGGTACGCAGTCTTGTGGAAACTCCACATCTACTACTGCTCCTATTACTTGTACTACTACACCATTTGCGGCGTTTGACACTGTACTCATGTGTACCTCTAACTAATTATCTATACGGCAGCGGCGCCTGAAACTATTTCTGTAAGTTCTTGAGTAATACTTGCTTGACGAGCTTTATTGTAAACGAGCTGTAAATCTTCAACTAAATTTTCAGCATTATCAGTTGCTGCTTTCATAGCGACCATTCTTGCTGCCTGTTCAGATGCTAAATTCTCAACAACTCCTTGATATACCAATGACTCAATATATCTACTAAATAGTTTATCTAAAATAACCTTTGCATCAGGCTCATAGATATAATCCCAATGATCGGATTTAACACTTGTTTCCTTAGCTTCTGGCAAAGGTAATAATTGTTCAATAGTAGGAGTTTGAACCATAGTATTTACAAATTTATTGTAAACAAGATTTAATTGATCAATCTCCCCTTTATCGAAAGCCTTAAGCATTAAACGAACAGAACCTATTAAATCACTAACTTTAGGGTTATCACCCATACCAGATGCATGACCTAAAGTCTTAATGCCTACTCTACTAAAAAACGAGCAAGCTTTACCACCTAATAGAGCAACACAACTTTCAATATTATTTTGTTCTTTATCAGTTTTAATTTTTGATAAAACCTGCTTAAACAAATTAATATTTAACCCACCACATAGACCACGGTCAGTAGAAACAATAATATAACCAATATTTTTAATAGTTCTATCAACAGTGTATGGATGTTTGTACTCTAGATGCCCTAAAGCAATATGACCAATTAAGGTTCTCATAGCTTTAGCATATGGACGAGATGCGTCCATATGTTCTTGAGCTCGGCGCATTTTAGATGCAGCCACCATTTTCATCGCACTAGTAATTTTTTGAGTGCTTTTTACACTCGCAATTTTAGTACGAATTTCCTTTGCACCTGGCATAACAACTCCCTATAACCTACTAATATGATTGTGTTTCACAAAACTTAGTAAGTAAGTTTGTTAAGTCTTCAATTACCTTATCGTTATATTCAGGGTTTTCATTTATTCCCTTCATAACATCAGCAAATTCAGTATTAGCATAAGATAAAAGTGCGCTTTCAAATGCTGAAATCTTAGTTAATTCAACATCTTCTAAGTAGCCTCTTTCAGCTGCAAAAAGTAAAATTGCCTGCTGAGCAACATTTAACGGTGAATATTGCTTTTGTTTCATTAACTCAGTAACTTTTTCACCATGATTTAGCTGCTTTCTAGTTGATTCATCCAAATCAGAGGAGAATTGTGAGAACGCTGCTAATTCACGATACTGAGCTAAAGCAGTTCTAATTCCACCTGAAAGCTTCTTAATCAACTTAGTCTGCGCTGCACCACCTACACGAGATACTGAAATACCAGGATCAACGGCAGGTCTATTACCCGCATTAAAAGCTTGAGTAGTTAAGAATATCTGACCATCAGTAATTGAAATTACATTTGTCGGAATAAATGCTGAAACGTCACCTGCTTGTGTTTCAATAATTGGTAAAGCAGTTAAAGAACCAGTTTTTCCTTTAATCTTACCATTTGAAACCTTTTCTACGTACTCTGCATTTACACGTGCAGCTCTCTCTAAGAGACGTGAGTGCAAGTAGAATACGTCACCTGGATATGCTTCACGCCCAGGTGGTCTACGAAGTAATAATGAAATCTGACGATAAGCCACAGCGTGCTTAGATAAATCATCATAGATAATTAACGCATCTTCACCATGGTCTCTAAAATATTCCCCCATCGCACAACCTACATATGGTGCTAAATATTGTAAAGCAGCGGTTTCAGAAGCTGTAGCAACAACAACTATAGTATTAGATAACGCATCGTGTTCTTGAAGTTTTCTAACAACATTAGCAATTGTAGAAGCTTTTTGACCGATAGCAACATAAATACATTTTACGCCATAATTCTTTTGGTTAATTATAGTATCAATAGCTAATGCAGTTTTACCTACCTGTCTATCACCAATGATAAGCTCTCTTTGACCTCTACCAATAGGAATCATGGCATCTACAGATTTATAACCAGTTTGAATTGGCTGAGATACTGATTTTCTTGAAATAACACCTGGCGCAATAACTTCTACTGGAGAGAAACCGTCATTTTCAATAGGACCATTACCATCAATTGGACGACCTAAGGTATCAACTACTCTACCAAGTAAACCATTACCTACAGGAACTTGTAAAATTTTACCAGTACTTTTAACTTTCTGACCTTCTGTTAAATCAGCATAAGGTCCCATTACAATGGCGCCAACAGAATCTCGTTCAAGATTCATAGCTAGACCATATCGATTACCAGGTAATTCAAGCATTTCACCTTGCATTACACCGGTTAATCCATGAATTCTAATAACACCGTCCGATACCGAAACAATTGTTCCTTCGTCACGTGCCTCAGTCACAACTTCAAATTGCGAAATCCTCTGCTTAATTAAATTCGCAATTTCTGTAGAATTGAGTTGCATAATAAAATCCTTAACTATGATAGTAACACATTAGATAATTTATCTAATTTTGTACGCACACTAGCATCAATAACTTCATTGCCCATTTTTATAATAAAACCTGCAATTAAAGTCTCATCAATCTTAGTATCAAGAGTAATAGTGCATTTATACCTATCTTCAAGTTTAACCTTAATTTTATCTAACTGTTCTTTGGATAATTTACAAGCAGAAACAACTATTGCATTTTTAATATTTTTGGAATTTTCAAGTAAGTTTGAATATTCTAAAAAAATTTCTTTACAAAAAGATAATCTCGCATTTTCAATTAAAATTTTTATAAAATTAGTTCTATATTTATCTAAAAAACCATCTAAAATTTTGGTTATATATTGAAGAAGTTGTTCCTTAGTTTGCACATCAGCTGATACCACTACTCGAGAATTTTCAACTAGACTAGATAAAGCATCCAAAAAATTTTGCCAATTTACCAAGTCTTCATTACTTTTGGCAAAATCAAATGCTGCTCTAGCATATGGTCTAGCAATCGTTAGATTATCAGCCACAAATACTTCTCCTAAAGTTTATCAATAGCTTCGTCTAATAAAGATTTATTAATTTCCGAACTAAGATTTTTAGAAATTATCTTTCGTGCTCCTTCAACAGCAAAAACAGATATTTCCTTTCTAAGTTCTTCTTTTGCTTTATTACGCTCAGCTAAAATATCATTTTTAGCACGTTTTAAAATTCTCTCTTTTTCTAATTTAGCTTCTTCTGAAGCCTCATCAACTATTTGAGCTTTACGGCGTTGAGCGGAATCAACAATCTCTTGTGCTTGTAACTTAGCCTCTTCAATAATCTTAGAAGCATTCATTTTTGCTAATTCAACATCTTGATGAGCACTTTTAACAGCTTCTAAGCTATCACTGACTTCCTTTTGTCTGTTGGAAATGGCTTGAATAATTGGAGGCCAAATCCATTTCATGCAAATTGCCACAAATATTGAAAAGGAGATTATTTGCACTATAAATGTCATATTGAAACTCACAATATAACTCCTTTTTTTAATGATACTTAATTATTACTTTGCTACAGCGAACATTACATACATGCCAAGTCCAACAGCAATCATTGGAATAGCATCAACAAGCCCCATTACAATAAAGAACTGGGTTCTAAGTAATGATAATAAATCGGGTTGTCTTGCAGCACCTTCTAGGAACTTGCCACCTAAGATACCAATACCAATAGCAGCACCAATAGCGGCTAAGCCCATCATTAAACCAGCGGCTAAATAAAACATTTCCATAATTATAAAACTCCTAAAAGTATTAAAAACTAATCTTCTTCAGTACTCGCCATTGCAAGATAAACAATAGTAAGTATCATAAAGATGAACGCTTGTAAAAAGATAATCAATATGTGGAATAAAGCCCAAACAATATCAATTGCACCACCAAAAAAACCACCCAAAGGAATTCCGGCAGGAATAAAGCTAAAGAATACGGTTATTAAAATAAAAATCATTTCTCCAGCATACATATTACCAAAAAGTCGTAAACCTAAAGAAATCGGCTTAGATAATAAAGAAACACCTTCTAGTAATAAATTGATTGGTAAGAACCAGTAACTATTAAAAGGATGTAAAGTATAGTCTTTAACAAACCCTGATACTCCCTTATAAGTTAAAGAATAAATTATTATTAAGACAAATATACTAACACTTAATCCCATAGTTACATTCACATCAGCAGATGGAACTAATCTAACAAATGGAATACCTGTTTGAGTGAAGATTTTTGGAATTAAATCTACAGGAATTAAATCCAAAATATTCATAAATAGCACCCACATAAATACTGTTAAAGATAATGGGGCGATAAGTTTATTTTTTACATTAAAAATGCTTTCTACATTGCTATTAACGAAAGAAACGATCATTTCAATTGCTGTTATAAACTTAGAATGTTTATCTTTTAAACTTTGTTTAACAGCTAAGTAGAAGATACCTATGAATAGAAAACCGAGAACAATGGAGATAATTGAAGAATCTAAATTAAGAACTTTAAAGTCAAATAGAGGAGATTTCCCCTCTTCTATTACTGCAACACATTTTCTAGTTCCTAAATCTGTTATAGAACATTGCTCTGCATTGAATTTTACTAAACAATCTTTTTGAGGGGTATTTTTTAGGCACTCTTGATATCCATCAAAATCTGAAACTTTTTGGCTATTCAGAATATTACCATTGGTTAAATCAACCTGTAAAAAATGTAAATGATGTTGAATATACTCTTGTGTCTCATTTACTTGTTGTTCGACAGCTTGAGCCATAAAAACCTACCTAAATTTAATATCGACTGTTTAAAACTATTAGTGCTATCCATTGAGTCACAAAAAGAACTGAAAACGAAATGAACACTATATAATGTACTGTTGGAATATATTTAAAAACAACAAAAAACAGTCCAATAACTAGTACAAACTTTAGGATGAAACCAACAATAAAATCAAATAATACTAATGCAACAAAATTATTTGTTAAATTTCTTCCTATCGATAAAACGGTATAGACTGTAAAAGGTATAAGATAAATCATACCTCCTACAAATGCAGAGAATCCAGCAGAAGAAGATACATCAGGAGTTAAACCAAAAAACTTTTCTGCAAGATAAAAAAATACAGATATCACACAAATAACAGCTAATTGGATAAGTAAAATATAACTTGCCATTTTTTTTACAGATAAACGTTCTATTTGTTTGTCCATATGTTAAATCCGTAATTTTTAACTGCATTAACGTTTACTTATAGTTTAACTTTAATCTAAAACTTCTAAAAAATCAAACACTATATACCGAGTATTTCTTTAATTTTGTTTAGTTCTGCTTGATTCTTGAAATTTAGTATTAACTTTCCTTTATCTTTTCCATTATTAGTATATTTAAAGTCTAAGTCACCTAATTTACTTTTTAAATTTTCAGTAACCATGGAAACTTCAGGAGAGATAACATGTTCTTTTGTTTTAGCTGGAGTTAATATTTTAGAAACTAATTGTTCAGTATCACGAACAGTAAGACCTTTTTGAACTATGGTAAGAGCAACTTCCAATTGAATTTTTTTATCTAATGAAAGTAATGCTCTTGCATGCCCCATTTCTAATTCTCCACGGCGAAGTAATTCTTTTACTTCTTCGCAGAGATCATTTAAGCGAATGATATTTGAAACATAAGGTCTTGATTTTCCTAATTTATCTGCTAAAGCTGTATGAGTAAGAGATAATCTAGAACACAATAAATTATAAGCTTGGGCTTCTTCTATAACATTTAAATCTTCTCTTTGAATATTTTCCAAAAGAGCTATTACCATGCTTTCTTCATCTGAAAATTCTCTAATAATACAAGGAACTTCATTTAACCCAGCTTTTAAAGCAGCGCGCCAACGTCTTTCACCAGCAATAATTTCGTATTTATCATTACCAATTAATCGAACAATAATAGGCTCAATAATACCTTGATTAGCTATTGATTCTGCAAGACCTGCTAAATTTTCAGAATCAATATCTATTTCTCTACGTGGTTGAAATTGTCCACGCTGTAATAAATTTATATTTATCATGCAGGTAGAATTAGTAGTCTCTTGAATTTTATGATTTGATTCTGATAAATGTTCATGAGTATTAGTTTTACCTGAAAGTAAAGCTTCTAAACCTTTTCCTAAACCAGCCATAATAAATTCCTTTATTTTATTTAAGCTACTTTTTGTTCTTTACGAAGAATTTCACCAGCTAATGCTAAGTAAGCACGTGAACCTAATGATGATTTATCATAATATAATATAGGTTTCCCAAAACTAGGAGATTCAGCTAGTCTAACATTTCTAGGAATAATTGTTTTATATATCTTATCCTGAAAATGAATTTTAAGTTGTTCTGATACATCATTAGCTAATCTTGCTCTATTATCGAACATAGTTCTTAAAATACCTTCAATTTTTAATTTTGGATTGATGCTTTTAGAGATTTGTTGAATAGTATCCATTAAATCAGCAATACCTTCTAAGGCAAAATACTCGCATTGCATTGGAATAATCACAGAATCTGCGGCACATAAAGCATTTACAGTTAATAAATTTAATGCTGGTGGGCAATCAATAAAAACATAATCGTAACGACTCTTTACTTTATCAATTGCATTTTTTAAACGGCTTTCTCGAGCTAAATATTCCATAAGTCTAACTTCAGCTGCTGTTAAATCAGCATTACCAGGAATAATATCGTATCCACCTGCATCACTATGCAAAATTATACTTTCAGGATCGGCTGCATCAATTAAAATATCATAAGTACTAGCTTTTAATTCATATTTATCAATGCCACTAGCCATAGTAGCATTGCCTTGAGGATCCATATCAACTACTAGAATTTTTTTTTGGGTAGCTAATGATGCTGCTAAATTTATACAAGTTGTAGTTTTACCAACTCCACCCTTTTGATTTGATAATGCGATAACTTTGCTCACTTTTATCCCTTATTTTTAATTATGATTAAATGACGAGATCCTAAGTTTTGAGGTACATTTAATTTTATAATGTCAGTTATATCAAATTTATTATCTACTTCTTTTAGTTCTTCATCAGAAATTATTCCTTTTAATGCTAAAAACTTAGTTTCTTTAGTAACTAAATTTTTACATAAAAAAATCATATCTTTTAATGATGCAAAAGCCCTACTTATAATCCCATCAAAAATTAACTCTTTGT
This sequence comes from uncultured Succinivibrionaceae bacterium, assembly GCA_944393045.1. Classification (GTDB taxonomy): domain Bacteria; phylum Pseudomonadota; class Gammaproteobacteria; order Enterobacterales; family Succinivibrionaceae; genus HGM20899. The sequence goes on from CALXYT010000003.1 coordinate 21,138, forward strand.
TTTTATCTCTAAATTCTTCACATCTTCCAAGACAAGGAACAATGTTTTGGATATTTAGTTCTCTTTTAACGTGCCTGATAAAATTTATTCTTTTTGTTTGACTATCTAATAGGTAAAAATTCTTATCTTTATGTAAGATAGCCAAAGGAATACCTGGTAATCCAGGACCTGTACCTACATCTATAAAATTAGAACCTTGAATATATCTAGATACAGCTACAGAATCGATTATATGTTTATATAACATTTCTTCTTTATCACGCACAGAAGTCAAATTGTACGTTTTATTCCACTTGTACATTAAATCGACAAATTTAATTAATAAATCTATTTGATCTTCTGTTGCTATTATATCTAATTTATTAAGTTCTCTTTGTAAAATAATGTTGTATTGATTCATTATTCTGATTTAATTCCCAATAATCCTAATCTTTTTAGATGTACTAATAAAATTGAAATAGCTGCAGGAGTAATACCAGAGATTCTTGACGCCTTACCAATTGTTTCAGGTTTAAAATCATTTAGCTTAAAAATTACTTCTTTAGATAGACCTGGAATATTATTGTAATCAAAATCTAAAGGTAAATAAGTATTTTCATTTTTCAATCTTTTATTAATATCATCTTGTTGATGATCAATATAACCTTGATATTTTGTTTGAATTTCCACTTGCTGAGCAGCTTGAGGATTAGTTGCTATTGGAGTTAATTCAGCTGTTTTCATTAGATTATCAAAGGTAACTTCAGGTCTTCTTAAAATTTCAATTAATGTTTGTTCTTTGGTAATTGGTGATTTAAGAATTGAATTTAATTTATTAGCAACTTCATTACCAGGACCAATCCAATAATCTTTTAGTCTTTGTTTCTCCTGTTCGATCTGTTCTAATTTTTCGTTAAAACACTTCCATCTATAATCATCAACTAATCCTAATTCTCTACCAATAGGTGTAAGTCTAATATCAGCATTATCTTCACGTAATAATAAACGATATTCAGCTCTACTTGTAAACATTCTATATGGTTCATTAGTACCTAGTGTACATAAATCATCCATTAAAACACCAATATAGGCTTGATCACGTCTTGGGAACCAACTATCTTTATTTAAAACACGTAAACCTGCATTGATACCAGCTAATAAACCTTGAGCAGCAGCTTCTTCATATCCTGTGGTACCGTTAATTTGTCCAGCAAAAAATAAATTCTCAATAAATTTATTTTCCATGTTTGATTTTAAATCTCTTGGATCAAAGAAATCATATTCAATTGCATATGCAGGACGAACTAGAACTGCATTCTCAAAACCTACCATTGAGTGAACAATTTCAACTTGGACATCAAAAGGTAAGCTAGTTGATATACCATTAGGGTAAATTTCATTGGTATATAAACTTTCAGGTTCAATAAATATTTGATGAGAAGTTTTTTCAGGGTATCTCATTACTTTATCTTCTATGGATGGACAGTATCTAGGTCCAACACTATGGATTACTCCTGAATATAAAGGACTTCTATCTAAATTATTTCTAATTATTTCATGAGTTTTTTCATTAGTATGAGTTATATGACAGCATACTTGTTGGGGATGTTCTGATATATCACCTAAAAATGAAAATACTGGTAATTTTTCATCTGGTAATTGTTTTTGTAATTTATCAAAGTTAATAGTTCTTTTATCAATTCGACAAGGAGTACCTGTTTTAAGTCTACCTATCCTTAAAGGTAATTGATGTAAACGTTCAGCAAGTTTAATTGAAGCGCTATCCCCAGCTCTACCACCACTGTAATGTTCTAAACCTATATGAATTAAACCATTTAAAAAAGTACCATTACAAAGTACTACTGTTTTAGATTTGATTTTAATATTAGCTTGAGTTATTACACCAGTAACTTTGTTATTTTCAATTATTAAATCAATACAAGGTTGAGCAAATAAAGATAAGTTTTTGTAATTTTCTAAAATTTTTCTAATTTCAATTTTATATAAAACTCTATCAGTTTGTGCTCTAGTAGCTCTTACGGCTGGACCTTTAGAAGAATTTAAGGTTCTAAATTGAATGCCTGCTTTATCAATAGCATGAGCTGTAACACCACCTAAGGCATCAATTTCTCTTATTAAATGTCCTTTACCTATCCCACCAAATGCTGGATTACATGACATTTGTCCTAAAGTGTCTAAATTATGAGTGAGAAGTAATGTCTTTAACCCCATTCTTGCACTAGCGGTTGCAGCTTCAATACCTGCATGACCACCACCTACAACAATAACGTCAAATTCTTCATGGTAAAACATGATAACCTCAGTAAAGTAAGATAAATAAAGTAAAGTTATATAAATTATGTCTTTTTAATGTCGTTCTTTAAAAAGATGACATTATAGTATTATAAAAAATATAATTTTAAATTTCTTTATTTTTTTAATAAAGAATTATTATAAGGTTATCTATTATTGTTAAGTAGCTTTTAAATTATTGTTTTTCTTTTTAGGTAAGCTTAATTGTAACTTCTTCTCTATTAATTATTTTTACTTAACTTCTCTGTAAATCTTCAAAAATTTTCATAGCTTGTTTTTTTACTTATACTTTATAAGTGACTTTAATTTTAATTCGCTATTTTTTATGAAATGCTTAACCACTTTTTTTTTCTCTTTTTTATTAATAATAACTATTTTTTGATTTTTCTTTATTATATCAGCACATTTTTGTTAATAAGTCTATTTTACCCTTATATCATAATGGTTCGAGCTGTATTTATATATTAGGATAACATTGAACTTTTATCGGTATTAAGCGTATATAAAAACCTTGTTTTAAACATACATGATTTTTATCTTCAGATATTCCAATACTGAGTAATAATTAGCTAATAAGAAATAGCCATTTTTAGTTACATGTTATTGTAATAAGGATAAGCTGTTAGTTTGTTATATAATTTTCTTAGTAACTTAAATCTTAATCTTTATAAGTTGTTAATAATATAAAACTGTTAATAAAGTTGTGTATAAATATAATTTTTATTATATAGCAAGATTTAATGCCAAATTTCCTTGTATTATAAGGATGTTTAATATTTTATCAACAATTAATCTCTGGTTATTTACAGTTTATACCCTAAATACTTATAAACAACTAATTTTTTTTTACTTTATTAAATTATATGTGGATTGTTTAGTAAGTACTTTATAAATTGTTTGCTTTAAGATTTATTTGTATATAGGGTTTTCTCTTAAGTAATGAATGTTTGGTTAAAATAGGGGGGGAAATACTGTGTTTTTAAGCTTCCTGTTTTTTATTATCTTTAATGTAAGTTATTTATTACTACATATCTCTAATTATGCTATAAAAGCTTACCAACGATTGTTTTTATACTTGCATTATCTCAATATAGATTATAAGTAAAATATTGCTCTATATAAAAGAAATTAAGAGATTAGATTGGTATAAGTAGAGTAGGTGGAGTCTCTTTATAGAGAGGCTTTATGTTGTGAATTGATTGGAGATAATTGCGTTACTTAGTTGTTATAATATAAAAATAAAAAAAGTGGGTTTCCCCACTTTAACACCAAAGTATTTAATAACAAAAGTGCCTAAGCACTTTTATTATTAGCGACTAAAAGCTTATACGCGCTTCTTGAATTCGTTAGTACGGGTGTCAATTTCAATTTTATCACCGGTCTTAACGAAATCAGCTACTGTAATCTTATAACCAGTACCTTTTAAAGTAGCAGGTTTTGTTACTTTACCAGAAGTATCACCACGAACAGAAGGTTCAGTGTATTCTACTTCTCTAACGATAGTTATTGGAAGCTGAACATTGATTGCCTTACCTTCATAGAAAGTAACAGAGCAAATATCATTCATACCATCAACGATGTAGTTTACAACATCACCGAGGTATTCCTTTTCAATTTCATATTGGTTGTATTCCTCATCCATGAATACGTACATTGGATCTGCAAAGTATGAGAATGTGCAATCCTTATGTTCAAGAATTACATCTTCTAATTTTTCATCAGCTTTAAATACAGTCTCAGTACCACCTTCGCTTAAAAGGTTCTTTAACTTCATTTTTACTACAGCTGCATTTCTACCTGATTTATTAAATTCGGTTTTAAGGACAACCATAGGATCCTTACCAACCATTATTACATTACCAGCACGTATTTCTTGAGCGATTTTCATGAGAATATCCTAAGATTATTTTTCTTTTATAAAATTTAAAAGATTATTAGCTAAACTATTGTTAGCAATTAAACTATCTCTAAACTTGCTTGATAGCTCATACAATTTCGCGTATTCTATCATATAATTTTCAAATTGCAAATTAATTATTTGTTTTTTTTCGGTACATTCATTAAATTCAAGAAAAGCGTCGAATATTATTTCTTTCAAATCTTCATCATCAGTGTTTTGAGTGTAAATACTTAAAAATGCTTTAAGTTTATCTACATGAGCATTTTCATCTTGTTTATAGATTTGCCAGATAAAAGGTTTTCCAGTCATTATCGCTTGAGTTATAGTATCTTCACCTCTAACGATATTGAAGTCTACACCTTTTAAAATGTAGTTAAATTCTTCTTGATCTAGCATATTAAATTTGATCCATATGCTTTTATGAAAATTACTTATTTTATAAAGAAGTCCATTTTCTTCTAAAAATGTTGTGCTTATAGAATCAGGCAAGAGAAATATGACTTTTTTATGTTGATTTCTTATACTCTGAAGTAATGGTACCAGTTTTTCATTTTCATAGCAGAATACCAAACTAATGAAAGCTGTTTTAAAATCATCATTGATTTTAAATTTTTCTAAAATAAATTCTCTTGCTTCTTGGGCAGTGATATTAATGAAATTTTCCTCGTAGTTCAATCCACCTGTTTTATCAGTAAATCCTGGTAAAAAGAAGTATTTTCGTAAATTATTTTTTTGTAGAGATCTTTGTTTATGAAAATCAGCTGTCCAACTTTCTGCACTAAGATACTCTAAGTTTATCCAAATATTCTTTGGGGTTAATTTATTGATATATTCTTCGTGTATGTTACATCCAAATGCTTCAATAACAACATCAGAAGGGGTATATGTAGGATCGTTATCGATCCATTTATGAACTATTAAATTTTTATATAATACCTGATTTTTTAATGTAGGGTCTATTTCTTTACATATTTTATGAAAAGTCTCTAAGTCATTTACATAGAGATTAACTATGGTTTCATGTTTATTAGTTAGTTCTCTTGCAAGTCTAAAACATACACCAATATCGCCGTAGTTATCAACTACATTACAAAATAGGTCAATGTTTATATAATTTTTTATGTCCATATTTAAATTAAAGAGTTAAAATGTGTTTATGTTAATGTGGAGAAAGACTTTGTGTAGTATTAATAAAAAATACTTTGTTTGCAATCAATGTGATTTAATTCTTCAGTTACCAGATGATGTAGCACAAGAAAATCATCCATATTCTTGCATTTGTCCACGTTGTAGAAACACTGTTTATTTTTATCATACAAAACAGGTTTTATTATCTATTGTTTTTGCACTAGTTTCTTTTATTTTTATGATGTCTTCTGATTTTTTACCTTTCTTAGGTATAAGTACATCAGGGGTATCGCAAAATATGCAATTGCTTGATTATACACAAGTTCTTTATCAAGATAGTTATGGTCTTATTAGTATTTGCGTATTTATCTTTATGCAATTTTTGCCAACAATAGTACTATTGACTATTATTGTCGCAGATTTTGGAATTTTACTAAAGAAAAATTTTAAATTTATTACTTTTCTCCTACGTTTTTTTGCTTTTTGTAGTAATTGGAGCATGGTAGACGTTTTTATGGTAGGGGTTTTGGTAAGTTTAATTAAGATTACCTCCATGGTTGATGTTTATTATGGTTCAGGTTTTTGGTGTTTTGTTATTTTTGCATTTTTTTATGTAGTAGCAGTTTCATATTTTAATTTAGAAGATACTTGGGAATTTTATAAACCTATTAAAGATATAAAAATTCAAAAGATTATTCCTGGAAAAACTGCTTTATCACAAAATATTACTCATTGTGAGTATTGTGGTTTCATATTAAGCATGGATCATCAAAGATGCCCAAGGTGTTTTTCAAAAATAAAAAATAATTTGCACATTTCTCGCACCTTGTGTGTATCTTTTGTTTTAGCTGCTTTGGCTATGTATATACCTGCAAATATTTACCCAATGATGATTACTTCATATTTAGGATCTGATTTGCCTTCAACTATAATTGATGGTGTAGTTGTATTATGGCAGATGGAATCTTATTTTGTGGCGATTGTAATTATTGTTGCTAGTGTTTGCATTCCTATTATAAAAATTTGTTTATTACTTTATCTTTGTTTAGCGGTTAATTATATTAAAAAGGTATTAAGTAAGCGTAAGTTAGCATTTATTTATAGAATTGTTGAATTTATAGGTAAGTGGTCAATGGTTGATGTTTTTGTTGTTGCTATTATGTCAACGATAGTGAAGATGGATAACTTAATGGCTATATATCCAGGAGATGCTATTTTTCCATTTGCGATTGTTGTTATCTTAACAATGATTGCAGCTAGATTGTTTGATCCTCGTTTGTTGTGGATAAATTTAAGGAAATAGTTATGGGGTTTAATTTGATTATTAGAAGAGAAAGAATGTTAAGGTTAATATGGTTATTACCACTCGTTGCATTAGCAGTGTCTATTTCTTTAATTTATCAAACACATTTTAATAAAGGTCCTGAGGTTTTATTATTGATGGATAATGCTGATGGTTTAGCCGAGGGAAAAACTTCGATAAAAGCATTAAGTGTTGATGTTGGTAAAGTTGCAAAGATTACTTTAAGCGATGATTTAAAACATGTTGAGGTGTTAATTCAATTAAACCCGAATACTGAGCATTTATTAAAATCAGATACTATATTCTATATTCAAAAGCCTCGTATTGATAGACAAGGTGTTACTGGTCTAAATACAATTTTATCAGGTTATTATATTGAAATGGTTCCTGGTGTTAATGGTCAGGCTCGTGATAAATATAATTTATCTCCAGAACCACCAATAAAAACTTCTAAAGATGATTTAATTATAACTTTGTACTCTGAGAGTAATAGAGTTTTATTTAAAGGTGATGATATTAGGTTTAAAGGAATTATCGCTGGGGTAGTTATTGATAAAAGTTATGATGATAAAACCCAAAAAGTAAAATATATCGCAGCGATATATAAAGATTTTGCTCATTTAGTTAATAAGAAAACATCTTTCTGGGTTAATAGTGGCATCACTGTTGATATGAATGTATCAGGCATAAAATTTTATACAGAATCCATTGAAAACATAGTAAAGGGTGGGGTGAGCTTTGATAACATAGACACCTTTAATCATAATATTCCTAAGGCGAAACAAGGTGATTCTTTTGTCTTATTTACCAATAGGGCTATGGTAGTTCCTCAATTTAAGAAAGTATTAAAATATATTATCTTATTAGATGATTTTTCTAATAAAGTAGCAGAGAAAACCCCTGTTTTGTATAAGGGGATTCAGATAGGTCAAGTTCAAAAGTCACCATATTTACCTCGTAAATTTAAATTATTCAAAGATGAGCTAAAGTACTATCCAATTTTAATTGATATAGAAATGGATAGATTTGAAATTTTTTCGGAACAAGATATCAATGAAGTTAAAGAGGATTTTGAGGCATTTCTAGAAAAGAAAAATATTACTGCTTCATTAGAATTACGTAATTTTTTAACAGGAATCTATAATATAAATTTAATTGAAGATTCATCATCAGATGATAAAGAAAAATATAGTGAGTCTTTGGCTTTTGATGGTTATAAAGTAATTCATGCAAGACAAGATAGTATTAATTCTGTAAAAAATGATATTCAGTCATTTATTCACAATCTTAATAAATTAAAAATTAATGAGTTAGTAGATAATCTTAATAGTTTATTAATAAATACTAATAATACAGGTTTGGAGGTGCAGAAATTAAGTGCTAATATCAATGAGCTTCTTCATAGATTACAAGAACAGGATATCTCTGGTGAAATTGTTGAGACCTTAAATAAATTGCAACATACATTAGATTCATATGATCAAGATTCCAAGATTTATGGTGAGTTTGAAGAAACTCTTAAAATATTAAATGTAACGTTGAAGTCATTAAAACCAATTACCCAAAACCTAGAAGAAAAGAGTAATTCGTTAATATTTTCTGATAACAAAGAAGATCCAACACCTAGAAAAAAATAATATTATTAAGGATATTTTATGAATTTTAGTTTTCTTAAATATATTTCAATTTTACTTGCTACTGTGGCTATTTGTTCATGTAGTACTTCTTCTAGGGTAAGGTATTTTACTATAGATAATAGCTTAGGTAATAAATGCATAGAAAATAGGGCGCAAGCTGTACCTTTAAAGATATTAAAAATTGAGATTCCTGAATATCTTGATTCTCAATCTATGATATTTAGAGTGTCAAAAAATGAAATTGTTAAAACTAAAAACAATAAATGGGTTGATGTTCTTTCTGAGGTTTTACAGGAATCTTTAAGTAGTTACTTTAAAGATAATCTTAAAAGCAACATATCAGGCGTTGAGTGTAATAAAGATTGCTATGAATTAGCTATTAAAGTAAATGATTTCTTAGGTACATATGAAGGTTATGCAGATATTTCACTAAGCTGGAGCTTATTTAATAACTCTAAGGTGGAATGTTCTGGCGATATTAGTAAAAGAGAGCAATTTAAAGAAGATGGGTACGATGCAATGGTTTTAGCCTTAGATAAAGCTTGGTTTGATGCCTTAGAAGATCTGCATAATAAAGTAAATAGTTGCCTCAATAAGTAGGTAAAGAAATAGAGCATTTATTATAATTAAATTTGTGTTTATTATAAATATGCTCTATTTTATTACATGGTTTATATAATTATTTACCAATACAGAAGGTATTAAATATTTCGTTTAATAAATCATCTGCGGTGAATTTCCCTAAAATTTCGTTAAGATTTTGCTGAGCCTCACGCATTTCTTCAGCTGCTAGAACAAGGTCTTGGCTTGTTTTGAATAAATCAAACCCATTGTTTAGGTGATCTAAAGCTTTTTCTAGTGATACAACGTGTCTTCTGCGAGCAGAAAAAACTCCATTGGATGTGTTTTTATATCCTGCACATTCTTTTAAATGATTACGTAAAGTATCAAGCCCTGTTAAGTCTTTAGCGCTTATTTCTATAATAGGGTAAGCTGTTAATTCTTTTGGTAAAGTATAATTTGGAGATAGATCTATCTTATTGGCAATAATTGAGAAAGGTATTTTGTTTTCTGTTTTACTAGCAATTAATTTAAATAATTCAAGCTGTTTATCGTAACTATCATCAGTATTGATTTTTGAAACATCAATAACAAACAATATTCTATTAGCTTGGATAATTTCATTCCAAGCGCGTTCTATACCGATTTTTTCTACAATATTTGAGGTATGTTCTCTTAGCCCTGCTGTATCAATAATATGTAATGGCATACCGTCAATATTGATGTTTTCTCTAAGAATATCACGTGTTGTACCTTCAATATCAGTCACAATAGCGCATTCTTTTTCACATAAAGCGTTTAATAAGCTTGATTTACCAGCATTTGGTCTACCAGAAATAACAATTTTTAAACCTTCTTTTAGGATTACCCCTTGCTTTGCTGTTTCAAGGATTTTTTCTAATTTTTCTATAAGATCAATAAATCCTTCATGGACCTTACCATCTTCTATAAAATCAATACTTTCATCAGGAAAATCTATTGTGGCTTCTACGTAGGTTCGAAGTTTGATAAGCTGTTCATTTAATTGGTTAATTAGTCCTGAAAAATTACCTTGTAGAGAGTTTACAGCGCTTAAAGCGGCTTGTTCGGTACTTGCATTGATTAAATCAGCAATAGCTTCTGCTTGTGTAAGGTCAATTTTACCATTTAAAAATGCTCTTTCGCTAAACTCTCCAGGTCTTGCCATTCTTACAAAATCTAGCGAGAGTATTTCTTTTAAGAGAATATCTAAAATAACGGCACCACCATGACATTGTAATTCTAAAACGTCTTCACCTGTGAAGCTATTAGGTCCATTAAAAAATAAGGCAATACCTTCATCAATAATTTGAGAATTTAATTTTCTAAATTTGGTATACAACGCATATCTATCTTTAGGTACGGTTCCTAGAATAATACTTGCTACTTTTTGGGATTCTTTTCCACTAACACGTATTATTCCTATACCACCAACGCCTGTAGCAGTAGCAATTGCAGCTATTGTTTCGTCACTCATTGAAGACCTCTTTAGTGGGCTTAAAATTAAAAAACGGCATCTTTTCTATATGATATAGTAATCTGCCGCTTTATAGGTATATTAAATTTAAATTTTATTTATTTGCTTTTACGTGCAACCCCCTTTTTTCTAGGGCTTTATAAATAAAATACTGTTGGATAATTGTCACTACATTTGATACTACCCAATATAAAGTTAAACCAGCTGGAAATGTACAGAACATAAGTGTGAAAACAACTGGTAGTATGTTCATTATTTTCTTTTGGATAGGATCTGTAATTGGGGTAGGTGACATCTTTTGAATTAAGAACATTGTAATTCCCATAAAAATAGGTAAAACAAAATATGGATCTTGAATTGATAAGTCTTTAATCCAGAAGATAAATGGTGAATGTCTTAATTCAATTGATTCCATAAATGTCCAATAAAGTGCGATAAATATTGGCATTTGAATGAAGATTGGTAAACAACCACTTAATGGTTTAACTCTTTCTCTTGAGTATAAAGCCATCATTTCTTGGGTAAAACGTTGTTTATCGTCTTTATATTTATCCTTTAAAGCTTGTAATTTTGGCGCAAGTAAACGCATCTTAGCCATTGAAACATATTGATGTTTAGTTAATGGATATAATACAGAGCGTACTAATAGGGTTAATAAAATAATTGAAAAACCCCAAGCTCCCATAGCGTTATCTATACCAATAAGTAATAATAATTCATGGATTTTTTGCATTATCCAGAATAAATATATTGAAATAAACCATAACCAACCATAATCAACAGTTAATTCAAGATTAGCAACAGTCTGTTCCATTTCATCTTGTAATTTTGGACCTAACCAGAGTAAATTGCCGATTTTAATTTCTTCACCTGGATTTATGGTATATTCAGATGACTGAATACCTGCAATAGCATTTTTTCCTTGATTAGCTGATTGGAAAACTAAAGTATTTTGACTGTTGGAATTACCAATCCATGCAGTAACAAAATAGTGCTGAATCATACTAACCCAACCACCATTTTGAGAACGTTCATAAGTATTTTTTGCAGATTCTGCAATGGTATCTAGGGCTAGTTTTTCATATCTAGTTTCATTAGTTGAATAAGCAATACCACGGTATGCACCAGTACCAAAGATATTGTTTGATTGTTCAGGATCTTCAGAACTTTGTTCTAAATATGAAAAAGTTGAGATTTTGTATGGAGAAGTTATATTTTTTACAATATATTTAACATCTATTACATGCTTATTCTTATTGAATATGAATAATTTGGTAATATCAGCACCTTGTTGGTCTTGGGCTTTTAAAGTAACTGTAAGTGAGTCACCAGTCATTTGATATATTGCCTTATCTGCAGTATATGAACCTGAGAAAGGTCTACCATTAAGGTTTATATTGCTTTTGGCAACATAGGTGAAATTTGGATTTGATTTTAAAAGTTTAAAATTTTCATCAGAATCTATATTTTGTTTTTGATCTTTTAAATCAGCTCTAATGATATCTCCGCCATTTAAACTTACTACTAAATGGTATAGATCAGTATCGATAGTAATAGTGTTACTAGAAGCTACATTAGAATTTGAAGAATTGGTAATTGTAGTGATTGGTTGATTGTTATAAATATTTTCTTTTGTCTTATCACTAGACCATGTATAAAGAATTATCATGGTTAAGATTAACAAGAAAATAAATGCTGTATTACGTTGCGCTTGCATAATATATTTTACCTAGTTTTTCTTAAATAATCTTTATTAGGAACTGGGTCATATCCACTTTTACCAAAAGGGTTACATCTTAAAATTCTTTTTGCACCTAAAAAACACCCTAAAAAAAATCCGTGGATGATAATAGCTTGTTTTGTATATTCAGAGCAGGTTGGGTAGTAACGACATTGTTGTCCAACTAAAGGACTTAGAACTTTTTGGTAGCAAGTTATTAGAAAGCAACCGATTTTTTGTAGCGGTGAGATATTGTGTTCCATAATTTAGATACCAAAATTGTTAATTCTTCATTACTAAGCTCTCTTACTTTAAACTTAGCAATTATAACCAAATCAAGATCATCTAGAATATGTTTGTTTTTGCGAAAATTTTCACGAACAATTCGTTTGAATCTGTTTCTCCAAACAGCACGCTTAAGGTTCTTTTTTGAAACGATGAAACCAACACGAGGATAACCAAGAGAATTTTTCTTAGCTAAGATCGTTAAAAATGGAGAGGAAACTTTGATAGGTTTATTAAAAACATTATCAAAACTTTCGGGAGTAAGTAATCTGTACTCCCGAGTAAATTTCTCATTAGTCATTAAACGGTAGTAAGACGAGCACGACCTTTTGCACGACGACGAGAAAGCACTTTGCGACCATCAGCAGTTTTCATGCGATTACGAAAACCGTGGGTACGATTGCGCTTCAAAACAGAAGGCTGGAATGTACGCTTCATAAAATAAACTCCAAAATAGCAAAAAATAAAGCAATACCTAAAAGGCATTGCGATAGATAATATAAATATATACTAAAATCTGGTGAATTATAAAGAATGTCACAATTACAGTCAACCACTAATTTACATTGTTAACAACCTTGGATGAAAATCCACTATTTTTCACTTTTTTTTTCAGAGTTTTTCACTAAAATTAAGGAAATTATCCTTAAAAAATGAATCAGATATTCAGCATTAAGTAAAAGTTTAAAAATCTTCAATAATTATTGATACAACTTTTTAAGTTATACGGTTGTAAAAAATTATTGGCAAAATTTAGCAGTGATATTTTAAGAATTGAAAGAGTTGTCCTTTTGAATATACACTTAAAAAGATTGGAGATACAAGTGATTCCTAGTGTTAAGTTGAAAGTAAGATTAAAAGGAGCTTTACCTAATGTACATGCTGGATTTTTGGGTATAGATTTTTTTTTTATGTTGTTATTAAATGATCTTGCTTACTTTGTGTTACTGCGTAAATATTTATGATTTTGATAATGATTAAGAATTTATATAAAGAATTATAACATTTTGTGAATATCATAAGTGTTATCAAAATTTCTTACACATGGGGTTGGTTTTAAAGAATTATTATTAATTGTGAATAAATTATAAAATTGAAAAAATAATGATATCTGTTAATTTAACATGTGGATAAAACTTCAAAAACTAAGTATAATAATGCATACTAAAAAATTAGATTCTTACTTTAAGATTTGATAGATTTAATTTAATTGGACTTTTGTTTATAAGGTTTTAAGCGTGTCAAGCACAGATCAACTTTGGGAAAATGTTAAGAGTTTTTTAAAATCTCTTCCAATCACCTCAACAAGTAATAAAAAGAATGTACAGCAGTTGAATATTTTTCTTAGAACTGTGAAAGTATATCAGAATGGCTCTGATATTTATTTACTTGTTCCAAATATGATTGTAAAAACGCAATTAGAAAGAGAATATTTTTATAATTTAATAGTTACAGCTTTTAATGAATGTGCTCATGAGCAGTGTAATGTGGTAATTGAGCTCAATAAGAATTTCTCAGCTGCTAAATTATCAAAAACTCAAGTAGTAAATAATCAACCAAGATATTCTCCAAATAACAATTCACACGGTAACCAGCAAGCAGTGGGTAATAGCTACAATGACACTTATCCACAAAATAATTCTTTTGTTAATAATTCTTATTATTCACAGAATAATAGAGGTTATCAGAATACTACTGCTTCGGAAGTTAATAATGTAGGTATTGGTAATTCAAGTAATTTTTATCAAAACCAAACTTTGTATAATCAAAATCCCCAAATAGATTTTAATTATAATGCAGGTGTAAATGTTTCAAATAATGTATCACCACAGGTAAATCATGTTAGAGATACTCCTGTTATTGATACATTCTCATTAGTTCCTTCTGAAGTACCTATTGGTAATGCGCCTGTAATGCAGTTTGCTGGTGATAGACCTAACAATGAGGAGCCACAACCTTATTATAATTCATCGGAACATTCTGATGGTCAAGCTGATCAATATGATAACAATTCATCACACTCTTCATCGGAAGATCAGAAGTTTATTGGTTCATATAGAACATTGAATGATGATGAAATAAAATCAAATCGTTTTTATAAACTTCATTCAATAGATCCTGCAAAAAGATTTGATAACTTCGTTGAAGGTCCAACAAATCAAAAATTATGTGATAGTGGTAAACTTATAGCTAAAACTCCGGGTAATTCTGACCGTAATCCGTTCTTTGTTTATGGTGAATCAGGATTAGGTAAGACTCATATTTTATTTGCTATTGGTAATGCAATTTTAAAAGAGAGACCAAATCTACGTGTTATGTACGTAAATATGAGTACTTGGGTTACTGACTTTCATATGGCTTTAGATGCTTACTATATGACAAAAGAAAAATCAGTAAAATTGTTAACTCAGTTTAAAACACTTTATCGTAATTTGGATGTTTTACTAATTGATGATATGCAGGAAATAGTTAAGAGGGAAACTACCACAAAGATTATTTCAAATGAATTAATTGATTTAATGAATGATGTTAATTTAAAGCGTTGTCAATTAATTTTTGCATCTAATATTCATCCACAAGTAATGGTTAATGTTGATGGTAGACTTAGAAATAGATTTCAATCTGGAGTGTGCATTAAGGTAGAGCCGCCTGATTATGATACTAGACGAAGAATTGTGGAATTAAAGGCTCGAGAAATGAATCTTAGTCTTGATAAGTCTAGTATCGACTTTATAGCTTATAAGATGCAAACCAATGTTAGAACTTTAGAAGGTCATATAAAGACAGTGGGGGCTTTCTGTATCAATATGCAAGGTACTATAACTGTTGATATCGTCAAGGAAGCTTTACATGATGTTCTGGCAGGAAAGGAAAAGTTATTAACAGTTGATAATATTAAGAAAACAGTTGCTGATTATTATAAAATCACTGTTAAGGAAATTGATTCATCTGCAAGACCTGCATCGATTGCTCATCCAAGAATGATGGCCATGTATTTAGCCAGAGAGCTAACGAATAAGAGTTTCCCTTCATTAGGTAAGGAGTTTGGGGGAAAAGATCATTCAACAGTAATGAATGCCAAGAATAGAATAGAAAAACTGATAAAAACTAATCCACAGTTCCGTGAGGATTATGAAAACCTTAAACTCCAACTCGTTTAAATTTTAATAGAAAGGCTTATTATGTTTAAATTTTCAGTATCTAGAGAAGATATATTAAAACCATTAGAATTGATTTCAGGTCCTGCACCAACTGGTAATGATAAGAATCCTATCGTTAAAAACGTTTTTATGTCTGTATATAAAATTACAGAAAGCGATAAAAGTAATTTAAATGAGTCATTTAAAGATGCTGATTATGCTTTATTATTAAAATGTACAGATACTGAGATAGAGATGTCTACAATAATTCCAATTTTTAGTTTATGTGACGTAGAAGTTGGTGAGACTACTGTTAATGCAGATACTTTAAAGACGATAGTTAAGTCTTTACCTGTTGCTGAAACTTTGAATTTTGAAATGAACGGTAATTGCGTTCATTTAACATCAACTAACAACGATTTCGTACTTGCTTCTCAGCCAGCTAATCAATTTCCATCAATTGATACTTCTATTGCTTCATATGAGTTAAGAATTGATGCTCAGGTGTTGTTAGATTTAATGAAAACCACAGCCTTTTCTATTGCTCAAGAAAATTATCGTACTTACTTAAAAGGTATGCGTTTTCAGTTTGATGAAAAAACTGTAAGTGTATGTACTGCTGATGGTCATAGACTTAGTTTAAATAAAGGTGATTTAATTTCAAAAGTAAATTTAGATCCTGACAATCAAACAGATAGATTTATTTTCCCTAAGAAGGGGGTAACTGAACTAATTAAGTTAATAGAACAAATAAAACCAGTTGATAAGACTGTTACTTTAACTTTAAGTAAAAATTCATTGAAGACAATTATTGGCGATGTTACTTTAATTAGTAAGCTACTTGACTGTAAGTTCCCTGATGTATTTACACTATTATCTAATCTTGATATCTCTATTGTTGTAAATAAAGAAGATTTTATGCAGTCTTTACGCAGAGTATCAATTGTTAGTGCTAAGACTAATGCAGTTGAAGTGTATATTGAAAATCGTAAGCTTATTCTTATCTCTCGTAATTCAATTAGAGAGGAAGCTAAGGAAACTATTGTTCCTGTTGAAACTACTGATGCTATATATCAGACAGGTATCAATTCAGCATATTTAATCGATATTTGTAAGGTAATACCAAATAAGTTAATAAAGATTAGTATGTCTCAATCTTGCAGAAATGCTTTAATTGAACCTGTATGTTCCGAGGATGATCCAATGAATTACTCAAGATATATCGTTAGCAGAAGAATTATAGGGTAATTTTAATAATTTCTTGTGATAAGACTGTAGTTCTTTGGGGCTACAGTCCTACTTATAATAATGTTTATAAATCGTATTACATTAGTAAATTTTCGTAATTTTGAAAATATCACTTTTTATCCAAGCAATGACTTAAATATATTGGTCGGTTCTAATGGTAGTGGAAAAACTTCTATCTTAGAAAGCATCCATTATATGTCCCTCGCACGTTCTTTTAGAACAAGTAATAATTCTTCTATAGTCCATTTTGGTGAAAAATCTTTTGTTATTGCCTCATCTTTGCTTGAGGAAAAAGGGGAGGAGAGTTTTTCTCATAAATTAGCTATATCAAGAGAGTTATCGGGTAAACTGCAAATAAAATTTGATAATGAATCAGTGCGTAGAATTTCAACTTTAGCAAATAATATTTGTGTTCAGCTAATATCTCCAACTAGTTTATCGTTGATTGATGGAACACCATCTTTAAGACGTGAGTTTATTGACTGGGGATGTTTTTACCATTTTCCAGAGTATACTATTTTATATCAAAGATTCCAAAAAATTCTTAAGCAACGAAATGCAGTATTACAGTTACATAAGCCATCTGAATTTTTATCATATTGGAATGATCAATTTATAAAAGCGTCATTGCAAATTAATGAATATAGAGACAAATATTTAAAATTATTTAATGAAGAAGCTAAATTGATTATTTCTCATATCTTACCACAATACTCTTTATCGATAACCCTATCGTCAGGTTTTAAGACGAGTAGGGAGGAATTTGTGGAACAGCTAAATTTAATATTACCTAAAGAGTTGCAGTTAGGTTATACCTTATATGGACCTCAAAAATCAGATATAAAGATAAAAGCAGAAAAGAGGTTGGCATCGGAATTATTATCTCGAGGACAACAGAAGCTGTTATTGATAAGTTTAAGATTAGCTCAAGGTCTTATATATGAGAAATATATGAATAAGAATTGCATCTTTTTAATAGATGATTTTTCATCGGAATTAGATGACTCTATGCAACATGTATTGTATTCTTACCTGTTTAATAATGTCAGTAATTCGCAGTTCTTTATTACTTCTTTATCTGATAAGTTATTTTCGTCTTTTTCGTCTGACTCAATTAGAGTCAATTTCTTTAAAATTGATAATAATACAATTATTGAGAACAACAATACTTAAAAGAAGTTTATTTCTTTGATCTTTTCTTATATATGGCGTTAAGATTAGCAAGAATATCAATTCTTATTATTTGATAGTTATATATTGATATATACATTCTCCAGTTATTTAGATTGTATCAAAATTTTCTAGTTATTTTGTTTATTACGTCTTATGGTAATTTGTTTGACTTGAATTAAATGAGAAATTCGTTTTAATGATCTTGCCTTATGATTTTAAGCTAAGTATAAATTCCATAAAAACGATTATACATACAAATAGTAACTGACTGCACATTTTTGTATGCAACCTGTATTGATTTAATCTTGAAACTTTTTTTATAGAGAGCATATGATGCTAATCATAAACTATGGGAAGATTAAATAATTTTAGGGCAAATTGTCAATATCATGTATCTGCTAGGGGAGGGGAAAGGTAAACGTTTCTGTTTCACATGGAACAATTGTTGACTTAAAATGTTTAATGCAAGTATAGAGTAGATATTCAGTTATACTTTTTTTTGCAAAGGGGAACAACTTTAATGACTCTATTTAGTTAGTTATTTAGTAATGGAGCTATAAAGTTAAAATCCATCTTTATACATATGATTTATTCAGAAATTTTAGGTATATATATGGGGATTAGCTCCATCTAAGAAAGGTATCATATCACTGCTGCTAGAAGTACCTATTAGAGAGAAAATACGTTCTAACTAAAAAAATATATCTTCTCTGATTCATGTGTATCAAACTCCTAAGAGCTCGGTAATTCTATGGATATTGTGTACAATCTTCAAAATATAATATGTATTTGTTTGTTACTTGCAATGCGTGTAAAACTTACATCGTTGCTAGACGTTCAAGATTATTTTGATGTTATGAAAAAGAAATTTAAGAACTTTGGATTTAAAGGAAATAATATTCTTTTTATAACACTTCCATTGGGATTTTAATGCGAATTGATGTGATTTTTTTATATGATAGTATTTTACTCCTCTTCAGATAAATAGATTCTTATTATGCAGTTAATTTACAATCCTTTAGTTGTTGGATTACCTGCTATATAACGAGCAAAGTAATTTTGAGGAGAAATCTGAATTTGTTGATGTTAAAAATGCTATAAAGGTTATTAGTACTGTAATTAAGAATCTCTACGCTATTTATAGATTATCTTCTTCATATTTGAGTAATGGAAGATGACTAAGCATATAATTCGTTATAAGGATTGTCCTGAGAAATTACACGAAAAGCTATTACTATTAATGGTAAAACAGGATTTAATAATGTTATTTAAGCAATATATCCGTGGTTTTAAGAAGGTGTAGCAATTAGTTCATCAATTCATGCTATTGTAATCTTTATTGTCATTAAAATGATGTTTCATGTGAAATACCAGATTGTCAATGAATTTCCAGGCTTTTATTACTTAAATATTGAATTAGTATTTATCAAGTTTCACGTGAAACAGTCAGATTTAATATGATATTATTTATAAGTAGTTGCTTTTTTGTATTACTTATAAGTTTAGTATGTTTCATATGGAACATTGTTAAAGTCATTTTCTACATTCATTCATAGAATTATTTTTAAGAGTTTTATCTAGTTTGACATAGAACATATTAAACAGGCTGATAATAATTTAATTATAGAATATCGTTTTCAATAATTTTTATGTGAAGCAAGTTAATAGATTCTACAATTGTAATGCAAGCTTAATTATCGAAATAAATTCCCTTTTTAATGTGCTAATTTATGTTGTTTCACGTGAATCAAGTGAATGGATTTATATGCATGTTTGAGTTGGTTTATCTATATTAAATTACTAATCGATTTGATCATTTTTGATTTTATAAAGTCTAAAAGAGTGCTATAACCTTATCCCTACTGATGTATTACGTCCAACTAGGAACAGTAAATCAGAAATAGGGATTATTATTCAAACTTCTCTTATATTTTGAATTTATACTGTTTAGCTTAAAGCAAATTAATAGAGAGTTTCATTAGAAAGATTTGTTTTTATAAAAAATTGTCTTTCATCTGGAACAGTTACACTTTAAAGAATTTATTTCATGTTTAACATGTTTCACGTTGAACATATTATTCGCCTAAGATTGAGTTAATTACCAAGTCCGTATTTTAAAAATAATTTGCCCAGGTTAAATGAACTTATTGTATAAAGCTATTAAGAGTGAGTATATATCTAAATATGAATTATCTCTATTCTACATTGGATAGCTTGTGTAGAATATCGGATTTAAAAATTTAATTTCCTTTTAGTTGCTAATTTTATATTAATTTCTATTAGGTACTTTCTGTTTTTTTACTACTTATACTCGATGAGGTTAAAGTCAAATTTTCTTTTTGCTTTGTAATGTGTTTCACGTGGAACTAATTTAATTTTGGTAGGGGTAGGGTAGGGGGTAATATTTTTGTTATCATTTTTTAGGGTATATTCTAATGGTGTAACAGATATTATTTTTAACACTAATCAGAAATTTTAATGTACTCTAATAATAAAATTTCTTTAATTATGTTTTAGTAGTTCTAATATTTATAGTATTAGAAAGAGTATAATTTGATATACAGATATCTTTATTCTTTGTTTCATGTGAAACATAAAGTAAATATTGGTTGAAATTAAGATTTTTTTTATTAAAATATTAAAGGTTAGCAGCTATCTGTGGCTGATAACATTTCAATAATATGTACTGTGCTTTATATATCGTTCTATTTCCACATCTGATTCGATGTTTTATCATGTGGAATTTGCGTTTATTATTTTATTATGTCGATGCATGTCATATGGATGAGGACGAATTAATAAGCTAGTTTTGATAACTTGTATCATTTATAAGATGGTTATCTAATATCAATGATAGAGATTTCTTTTTAGGATAACTTTTAATAAAAGATATTTAAATAAATAAAAAATAGAAAGTTGTTTCACGTGAAACATAAGTTCATTTAAATTAATGAGTAAAATTCTAATAACGGATTAAAAAGTGGATGCTGTTATTTGGGATGATGTTTGAGTTTATAGTGCTTATAAGAAATTTGAAACTATATTTATTTGTAAGTATTTGATTTTGTAAGTTGAGTTATTATCATCCAAAAACTAAATTTAGGCTACTAATTTAAAGTCTAAGTTGTGATATTTGCTAGTTACAATTTATCATGATTTGGATAGAAGGGAAATTTTAAATCTAAATGTTTCACGTGAAACAAGGTTTGCAAAAATATTACAGTAATATATGAAAAAGAGATTGAAATAAAGGGAAACTTTTAAATTTGATTTTTGAAAAGGTTTTTAATTATTGAAATTTTAAATTAGCGATATGACACATATGAAGTTATATAAAGCATTGAAGCATATTTGTAGTTAATTCGCTGTATTATTTTTTTTGTTATGCTGGGGAAAATTTACAAGTAATAGATAAATAAATAAAGTCTTTATAATGATAAATTTAATGTGCGTACATATAGTTCCATAATGTCATCGATTTAATTAGGGTAATTAGACTTTATTGTTTTTTATAAGTGTGTATTGTAAGAGATTTTTTCCTTATCTTGAACTTGAGGTGGGTAACTATAACTTGTTAAGGCTTTGACCTGTATTTATAAATATTTGTGATAGTTAGAGTAGAGTTTTACGAAAATGATCGACAAGTTAGTACAAATTTGATCAAATATCGAAAGTTTAATAAGATTAGAGGTGCACAATTGTCATATTTTGTCCTTAATAAGAATTTATTCAAGAAACTACATTTGCCAACCTTTAGTTTTTCTCAGACTGAATTTGCTAACTTTTATGCTTTACGCCTACTGGATCTGTTTTTTTATTGCCTGATTTAGCAACACCTGAACACTATGTAATTCCAAAAATAATTACTACTGCTGTTAGGATGCCATAATAAAAAATGGATTCCCTTTTAAGAATGTATTTTGTAGGTGTCAAGGTAATGTTAGATAGCTTAGTCGAGGGTAACAATCATAAAAATAGCATTGATTGTGTAAATAAATAAGTAGTAACATTTGATGGTAAAAAGAACACTGATTCATTTTAATCTGGAGAATCAGACAGGTAATGTAAAGCTTGTAAAGCGATTAACGTGTTTAATAGCGTGGTAAAACAGGCTCTTGCCTCAGTTCTAGGATTAAAGATGAATATAGAGAATAAAGCTCTTATTACTATGCTATCATGTATAGATATCAGGGGGAAGATTGTTATTGCTAAAGCCTTAATAGTTTTAGTCAAGTAACATTTGATGCAGGATTTGATTATCTACTAAATGTTTATGCGAGCATAATAGGATGCTACCCAGTAACATTGAAGATTTATTCAATCGAGAGCATGATAAATTTAAGTATAATGTAATAATAAGCATCGCTCATAAGGAGTGGATCGAGCAATGTAATGATATATCATGGTTAATTGAGATAATGCCAGCTGGTTTATTAGATTCATGCATTAAGTGCTCTTATACTGCAGTCAAAACTACAGTTCTTTATCATAAGGTAAGCGAACAAATTATTGCTGGTAAATAATCTAAGGGAACTACCAAGTGTGAGTGTTATTACGTAACATCTCTGGAATACTGCTCAGAAACAGCAAAGGAGATTTTGTTTGCTATCATAGATTACAAGGCAATAGAGCATTATGCAAAGTTAGAAAATGAAAGACTGTTCAACCAAGAATAGTTTTACTCAGTATTGCAACAGCAATTATTTTACTAATGCTAAAGTAAATAATATTGCTTATAACATCTAAAGTTGGAAGCGCTATAAAATCACCAAAGCATCAGGCATTAAGACTCTTGTAACTTATAAAGAGGTCAATATGCAATATAGCGAAAATAGCTATATTGCCTTATGCGAGTCTATTAAGGTTTATTTCTAAGAACAGAACTAAGTTTTTTTAAAAGCTCTATAATTCCATAGTTCTATATCTTCTAAAGGTCATAGTTGTTATTATGTTGTGTTATATCGTATTAAGATTCTATAATTAACAAATATTAAGATAAAAATTAATTTTAAAGAGTACTCAATGATAGCCTTGGGGAAGATTTTTATATATTCTCAATATTTTATCTCTTAAGTAATATGAATCTTATAAGAATTTAATACGTTAGAACTCATAGATGTGGTTTTTATAAGATATTTCATGTGAAATACTAGTTTAGGTGTTTAAATTTGTTAATAAAAAGAGTTATTGTGTTTAAGGAATTGGTATTTTAAAGGTTATTTAAAAAGTCTAAAAAGTAATAAAAAAAGTAAGATGAGATAAAATAAAATCATCAGAAGAATATAGAGACCAAAACTCTAAAATCTATCGTATGTATAAAGCTTATATTTGTAGCTTTTCTTTGAGAAAGATTTGATTTTGTAGTAAAATATCAGGATAAAAATTTAATTGTTTCACCTTTTTAAGGTGCAGTAAAACACAAAAGTCTAAATGACTTTCAGAATTTAAAAGAACAAGCTTTTGCTATGTTTAACCGCAGGACTTGCGGGGATAGCTCATTGATACTGACTCTATGGAGTATTTGGTGAGATCGAACTCCTATCTCTTAGGTAGGGGTATAAGTCACTTTATAGTTATTATATAAGCTTCTAGATTAGAGAGATTAGTCGTAATGAACGATACAAGTAAAGAATATAACAGCGATTCAATAAAAGTACTTAAGGGATTAGATGCTGTACGTAAACGCCCAGGTATGTATATAGGCGACACTGATGACGGTTCAGGTTTGCACCATATGGTTTTTGAAGTCGTTGATAATGCGATTGATGAAGCTCTGGCTGGATTTTGTACTAAGATTAACGTTCGTATACATGCTGATGGTTCTGTTTCAGTAAGAGATAATGGTAGAGGTATCCCAGTAGATATCCATCCTGAAGAAGGTGTTTCTTCTGCTGAAGTGGTTATGACTATATTGCACGCTGGTGGTAAATTTGACCAAAACGCATATAAGGTTTCTGGTGGTTTACACGGTGTAGGTGTATCGGTTGTTAATGCTCTCTCAGATAAGCTTGTATTAACTATTAGAAGACAAGGAAAAGTTTGGCAACAAACTTACATTGAAGGTGGACATCCAGTAGCACCATTAGCTCCTATTGCTGATACTGATGAAACCGGTACAGAATTAAGATTCTGGCCAAGTCCATCAATATTTGCAACTACAGTTTTTAAATATGAAGTTCTTGAGAAACGTTTAAGAGAGCTATCATTCTTAAATTCTGGTATTCGTATAGAATTATATGATGAACGTGAAGGTATTAATAAGACATTCCATTATGAAGGAGGTTTGATTGAGTTTGTAAAATACATAAATGAAAGTCGTCATGTAATTACTGAAAAAACTTTTTATTGTTGTAAGTCTATTCCAAGTCAAGATGGCTATGGTGTGATTGGTGTTGAAGTAGCAATGCAATGGACAGATGATTACAGAGAAAATTGCATTTGCTTTACTAACAACATTCCTCAAAAAGATGGTGGGACTCACCTTGATGGTTTCAGAAGAGCTATAACTAATAGCATGAGAAAATATATCGAAGCTAATGGTTATGATAAGAAAAATAAAATGAAGCCAGCTCCTGAAGATTATAGAGAAGGTATTGTTGCTATAATTTCAGTTAAGGTACCTGATCCAAAATTCTCTTCACAGACAAAAGATAAATTAGTTTCTTCTGAGGTTTCAACAGCAGTGTCGGGCATTGTAACTGGTTTACTTACTGAGTTCTTACAAGAAAACCCAAATGATGCAAAGATTATTGTTGATAAGATTGCTACTGCATATCGAGTTAGAGAAGCAATGAGAAAAGCTCGAGATGTTACTAAGAAGACTGTGTTAGGTTCTTTACCTGGTAAACTTTCAGATTGTATAAATAAAGATCCTGCTAAACGTGAACTTTACATAGTCGAAGGTGACTCAGCAGGTGGTTCAGCAAAAAGTGGTAGAGACTCTGAGTATCAAGCTATTCTTCCATTAAGAGGAAAGATACTTAATGTTGAAAAAACTCGTTTTGATAAAATGCTTGAGTCAGATACTATTGGTACTTTAATTACTGCATTAGGCTGTGGTATTGGTAAGGATGAGTATAATCCAGAAAACTTTAGATATCACAATGTGGTAATAATGACCGATGCTGATGTGGATGGTGCTCATATTAGAATTTTGCTTCTAACATTCTTTTATAGACAAATGCCTGAACTTATTGAGAAAGGTTATGTATACATTGCACAACCTCCTTTGTATAAATATACCAAGGGTAAGCAAAGTAGATACATACTAGATGAAAGAGAAAAAAATGAGTATGAAACATCTTTAGCCCTTAATGATGCTAAGTTGTATGTTAATAGTGAAGCAGCCCCTATCTTCGGTGCGCCACTAGAAAAAATCTTCTTACAGTATGTTGATCTATTTCTAATATTTAAGAGATTAGAAAGAAAGATACCTCAAATGGTAGCAAAACAACTTATCTTTGTTGATAGACTTGTTGAAGCTGATTTAGCAGATGAAAATAAAGTCAAAGTTTGGGCAAATAAGTTCTTAGAACGTCTGTCACTCTTTAGTGTTCCTGGTTTATCTTTTGGTGTAACAGTAGTTCATAATTCTGAACGAAATATATTTGTACCAAAGGTTACAGTAACTCATTTCGGTGTTACTAAAACTTATGTACTTAATTATGAGTTTATAGTTGGAAATGATTATAAAGAGATTGCTGATGTAGGAGAATCTGTAAATAACCTATTAGAAAAAGATGCTTACTTGGTAATTAAAGATAAACGTTTCGATAATTTAAGAGACTTTGAAGATGTTTATAGTTACCTTGAGAACGAAGCAATGAAAGGTGTGACTGTTCAACGATACAAAGGTCTTGGTGAAATGAACGCTGATCAGTTATATGAAACAACAATGGATCCTCAGAATAGAATATTCTTACAAGTTTCTATTGATGATGCAATTGAAGCTGATAGAGTGTTTACTCAGTTAATGGGGGATGAAGTTGATCCTAGAAAGGTGTTTATAGCTGAGAATGCACATTTAGCTGAGATTGATGCTTAGTATGTTTATAAATGTGTGAATGTCTTATTAATAAATTAAATATAATTTAAATTAAAAGGTCTGGATAGTATGTTCAGACCTTTTTTGTTGTTTAGAACTATGTTTTTAACATGTGAATAAGCTATTATTAAAATGTGAATTTATGTTTGTATATTTAAATAACGATTGATAATTGTTATTCATAAACCTTTGATAATAGAATTTAAAGAAGCTAAATATCTTATAATTGTTTCTTAAACTTATAGTTTATAAACAAGATAGCTATTCATCACTTTGTGATTAAAGTTTAGCTTAACGTTAGAATCTTATGCATTTCTATGTTGGTTATTCACAATAATTTTTTACATATAAAAAATGGTAAGATATCTTTGTCTGATAAGGCATTGAAGCCCCCCATCTTCCAAACAATTATAAAGCATAAGTTGCTAATATAATTAGATTAAAATTCAATAGCATCATAAAATTTATACGAAAT
Organism: uncultured Succinivibrionaceae bacterium; assembly: GCA_944393045.1. Lineage (GTDB taxonomy): Bacteria > Pseudomonadota > Gammaproteobacteria > Enterobacterales > Succinivibrionaceae > HGM20899. The sequence continues at coordinate 47,539 of CALXYT010000003.1, forward strand.
TAAAGGTGACGATAAATGACTGCTATTTCTTAAATTTTAGTAGTCGTCACTGAATATTTTTGATATAAGTTGTATTATGACTAGTTAAGATATTAATAAAATGCATTTTTTTATGATAGGCCTAAAGATGTTTTCGTTTAAAAATTTTATTTCTTTGTGTGCTGTTATAAGCTTAGGTTGTTTTAATTTTAGTTATGCCTCCTCAGACGAATACAATACCAGAAACATGGTCGATACCAGAGAGCAGTCATTCTCTAATCTTCCTCAAGGTAATGATTTAGTATTTTCTTTTGCTATGGTATCAAAAGGTGCTTCTGGTTTTAGAAATGGTTTATATTTCTCTTATTTATCTACTGTATTAGAGAAAGCCAAAAAAGAAGATCAATTAACTAATGATGGTAAGGCGTTTTTAGCAGCAGTATCTGAACTAAAACAATTTATAAGAACTACTTCATCAAGTAGATTAACTGAGAGAGGTATTACTCAACTAAACGATTTGGGAGCTAATTATGCCAAGAATCGTAAGGAATTACTCTTAAAGAAGATATATGAAAATGAGATTCCTGTGTTATTTTCTTATAACGGGGATAAATTAGCATTAGATAGCGGTGAAAAATTTGTAATTGGTATGACTAAAAGCTTACCAGAAGATGCCCAAATTATTTATATGCAAGATGATGATGTAACGCAAAATTATATTGAAAAAATTTTATCTTTTTATGATAACAGTGAATACGTTAGATATTTAACAAGTTATCCTGCCTTAGTAGGGGCTATTGGTAAACATTTAGTAGCTAAACAGTCTGTTATCTATAATGAAGCGTTAATAAATCGAGTATTTAAAAAAGAATTTGCTGAAAGTTTTATTCATATGGGGGTTATGCCTGATAGAACAATAATGTCTAAAATTGAAGTAGCAAGTTTTGTGAAATATATATATGAACTTTATACTTTTTTACCATGTTTAAATGAATCTTTCGCTAAAAAGTATCAAAATATATTTGATATAGTTATGCCTGAAAAAGAAAGAAAGTATTGGTCTACACTTGAAGATGCATCATTATTTTATCGTTATGGTCCAGGTTTTAAATCTCAACCTATAAGTAACCAAGCGGCTCAAAATATTTTCTCTCTCTATGAAGAGACATTAAATGATTTTGACCAAGATAATATTGAAGAAACTGTTAAGTTAATATTTGTTGATTATAAGGCAATGTTATCATTTATCTCTCTAATTAAAGGAGATGAAGTTGGTAAGCCTTTAGACGCCACTGAAGAATTTAGTTTTTACGATAATAAATTCAAAGCTGCTCAGTTAGCTCCATATGCATCAATATTAATATGGGATATTTATCGAAATAGAACAGGGGAATATTTTGTAAAAATGAAATTTAATGGGCGTGATGCATTGTTTAAGTCATCATGTGGTAATGATTCACAAGGTTTATACTCTTGGAAACAACTTCAATTGTGTTTAAAAGAGTTATATTAACTATTAAAAGATTTTAAAATTGCTAATCCCTAATAGTTATATTAGGGATTATTAGTTAAATTACAGTAGGATAAATGTTGGGCTTTAACTAATAATGTTTCAAGAAGGTGTTATATGATTTTAGGAAGTATAAATAATATTAAAAATCTTGCAGATCTCGTTGATTTATATGGTGTATCAACTGATTTAGCAAAATGTATCTCTAGTTTATTAAGTCTTTATAATTTGTCAAAGCAAAATGAATTTAAGATTTCAACTGAAGTTTTTGGCAAAATTGAATTTTCCTCCTTAGAGGAGGCTAATAAACGTACTCCAGAGTTCCATCAGCATTTTATTGATGTCCATCTTGTTTTAGAAGGAAGTGAGTGCATAGGATTTGGTGGTAATATTAGCACTATGTCTATAAATGATATGCAGTCATATAAATATGATCCTAGCAATGATTTGGGTTTTTTAGCTACTGATAAAATTCAATATGTTACTTTATTACCTGGAAATTTTGCTATTTTTTATCCAAATGAGTTACATAAACCATTATGCCAAACAAGTTTAGATGATACCGTTAAAAAGATGATTTTAAAGGTTAATTTGGATTCTTTAAAAAAGTAGTACAAAGTATTTTACTAAATTAATTGTTCCTTCTTTAACCATTGAGTTAGAACTTCAATAATGTGTAGATCAGTTAAAGGACTATACATTTCTATTAAGTCTTTGGCTTGTTCTATTTCTATATTATTTTCCTTGGTATAATCGTAGAATATTTTTGCATAAGGAATAGAGTTAACATAGAACTCGCTAGAACTATCAGTTTGCAGTGTTATTACCTGCTCAAAACTTTGATCGAACTTCCAATGGCGCAGTATTGCAACGCCTAAAGGAACTCTAATAGATTTAATATATTTTTCTACAATATCTAAATTAATGTCTACTTTGCCATAATTATCTCGGCAGTAATTGTCTAAAGAACCAATAAAAGGGAGTATACCAATATTAATCAAGGCACTTGCGAGCATAATATAGTCTACTACTAAAGGTGGTGTGGATACATATTTTATTTTGCATATGGTTAATGCGATTCTGCACCAAATATTACTTTGGTTGATTTTATTTCGACAATAGTTTTTTAAGATTGGCGTTTGAAACTGAAAAGTTTGTTCAATAGCTAGTGCTAACCCAATAGAAACAGAACTATTAAGCCCAATTCTACTTATTGCATTAGGTAAAGATGTAATTGTTGTGCCTGGGTTAGAATATCTTAATGTTTGAGATAATCTTACAATCTGGGAAGTAACACTAGTATCGGTATTGATTATTTGAGCTAACTCTTTAACTGTAAGATCATTGTTATTAAGCTGTTTACTTAGATTTGTTACTAGTTCTGGCATTGAAGGTATAATTAACTCATCTTTTTTGAGTTCGGCTGCTAATCTATGTAAAATAGAATCAAAGTCAATACAAGAAGACATAATAAAATCCGTAAGTGTAACAGTTCAGTTATTTTAATGTAGTTATGCTAGAGGATATTATAACTATACTTTTTTAAGCTTGCATGATAGATGCAAAAATTTTTTATAGAAAATGATATAAAGCAAGATTCTTTACTGAATTAGCTCACAAAAACTTATAATATATAGATATGGTTTAATATTTGATATAGGGTAGTTATATGACAGAAACTCAAGGACTTATGTATAGGTTTAGAGGTGTTAGAGCCTTATATGGGCTGCAGGAATTTGAAAAATTTGCCCGAGCTCATATAACTATCGTTGGCGTTGGTGGAGTTGGCTCCTGGGCGGTGGAGTCTTTAGTAAGAAGTGGCATCGGAAAAATCACTATTATTGATAATGACATTATTGACCAATCAAATACTAATAGACAACTTCATACATTAAAATCAACGCTTGGTTTATTTAAAGTTGATGTTATGAAGGAAAGAATGTTAGATATAAATGATAAGCTTAATATCATAACTATACCTAATGAGCTTACTAAAGAGAATATAGCAGAGTTTGTCGATTCTGGTACAAACTATATTATTGATGCGATAGATTCACTAGAAGCAAAGGCATCTTTGATAAATTATGCCCGCCAAAATGGCATCCCAATAGTAATTTCTGGCGGAGTTGGTGGAAAGTTAAACCCTCAAAATGTGAAGATAAAGGATCTTGCTGAGGTTTCACATGATAAATTATTAAGTAGATTAAGATCGCTATTAAGAAAAGAGTATCAGTATCCAAAGCAAGGCAAAAAAATGAATATTCAGGCGGTGTATTGCCAAGAGGATGCAATTTTAAGTAGTAATATAAGTGCAGGTCTTGATGTACCAATATTTGGGGCATCTATGAGTGTGACTGCAACAGTTGGTTTAAATTTGGCTGCAATTGTGCTAAATAACTTAAGGATATTTAATGAATAACGAAATCTTAATTTCCTACTTTTCTAAGAAATTACCAGATTACTTAAAAAGAAGAGGTATAGATGTATCTTATCCTTTTAGTTGTATAAATAAACATGAGAGTGAATCACAGCCAACCATGCGTTACAGTGCTAGTGAGGAACTTGTTGTATGTTCTAAATGTGGCGCAAAATATAGTATTTTTGATTTGGTTGCAATTGAGTATAAGTTAAAAGATATTAATTTAGTTTTAACAAAATTATGTGAAATTTTTGGGATAAATCGTAGTTTATTAGAACTAGCGGTAGATGATATTGATAACACACCAAAATCTCAACAGAATCTTATAAATCAACAAGAAGTGTTAGTAGATTATTCATCGTATTTTAAAGAATGTTCATTAAATTGTGGAAGAACAGATTTCTTTAAAAATTGTGGATTCTCAGAAGAGTTTATTAAATTATATAATTTAGGATTTGATGAGCAATTTATTGATGATAATGAGAATACATGTGAGAGTGTGATAATTCCTAATGGCTCATATGGTTATGTTGCTTTAAATTATGAGGATTCCTCAGAGTATTATCGATATACTAGAGGAAAATCTCAGATTTTTAATAAACAGGCTTTATTAGAGAATAAGACAGTTTTTATTACTAACACTGAAATTGAAGCTCTTATTTTTGAGTCTTTAGCTGTTAAAGCCTTAGCAATAGGAAATGAAGAAAATTTACCTGAATTATTACGACTAATCAATCAGCAACATATAAAGCGTGAGTATTATATTTGCAGAGATAGAAATGGTCCAAGCCGTAAAGTTATTGATAGTCTCATAGAGGTCTTTGATAAAGAAGATTTAAAGTATGAGGTAGTTGATCTTTACTTCCCTTTTAATAATATATTTGAGATAACAGCCAATTTAGGAGAAATTTTTAAGTATCGATTACAAAATATCTCTCAAATTATCAGTCATCAACCAAAAAAGCTATTAGCCAAAAAAAATTATCCAACAGCTTTTTTGCAAGAAAATCTGTTAAATTTAAATTTTTTAAGTGGTTTATATGGCATAGTGTCAGATATAAATGTTCGAGTATTGTTAATACATAGCTACTTAAAAAGAAATATAACCCCTATTTTATACGTTGCGCCTCAATATTCTTGGCATAATTTAAGTGTGAATTTAGCTAATTTTGCTCAGCGATGTGGTCAAAATTATTATAGTTTTATTCCTAAAATCGGTTTAAGTGAAATTACGTCTAATCCTAAAACTGATGCAAGAAATATGCTTGAAATCATAACAATGCAGCGCATGAAACTACTCAAAGAATATACTGTTATTTTGAATTTTGTAAATCAAGAGAAGTCATATATCAATGAATTTCTTCATGTAATGTTTACCGAACTTAAAGATTTTACCTTAAAAGTCCTCGTTTTTTTTAATGAAGATTCCTTATCAAGTTCTCAGGAATATTGCCTATATACAGCAAAGTTATCATTGGTGCTTAATGATAGCCAAGATTTTATTGATAATGCAATTAATGACATCCATAAGAGAGCAATAAATCTAGCAGAAGATTTATGTGATTTTAATGAAATAGCACCAAATTATTCGTTGTTTTGTCATTGTTATAATCTTGATAATTCAGTCTCTAATTTTTATATAAAAGGAGATGAATTATGGCAAAACTAAAGTTAAATGAGCAGCAGTTACAAGCAGTAAGGTATATCAGTGGTCCTTGTTTAGTATTAGCAGGGGCAGGATCTGGTAAGACAAGAGTTATAACTGAAAAAATAGTGCATTTAATAAAAAACTGTTCCTATAATGCTTATAACATCTGCGCTGTTACCTTTACTAATAAAGCTGCTCGTGAAATGAAAGAACGTATAGCCTTAGAATTTCAATCTTCAGAAATACAAGGTTTAAGAGTAGCAACTTTTCATTCATTGTGCTTAGAAATTCTTCGAGAAGAGCATGAGCATATAGGTTTAAAGAAAAATTTCGTTATATTTGATGAATATGATCAGTTAGCTTTAATAAAAGAGATTTTAGGTGAAATGGATATATCTCTTACCTCAGAGCTAATAAATGAAGAGGCAAGAAATACATTAAACAGAATCTCTCACTATAAGAATGATCTTATTATGCCAGATGATGTTTATTATTTAAATTTAAAAGATAAACAAGAATTTGGTATGTTATATGAAAAATATGATAATATCTTACAATTATATAATGCAGTTGATTTTGATGATTTAATACTTAAAGTAATTGTTTTATTTAAAAAACATGCAAATATTTTAGCTAAGTGGCAAGGACGTATTCGTTATTTATTAGTAGATGAATATCAAGATACTAACACTGCGCAGTATGAACTGATTAAATTATTAGTTAAGTCTCATGAACATTTTACGGTTGTAGGAGATGATGATCAGTCTATTTACTCTTGGCGAGGAGCAAGACCTGAAAATATCAATATTCTAAGTCAAGATTTTCCGTTATTAAAAGTTATTAAGCTTGAACAAAATTATCGTTCTAAGGGACGAATCTTAAAATGTGCTAATGCTTTAATTGCTCATAATGATCATTTATTTTTGAAGAATTTATATTCTGAACATGGATTAGGTCATTATATTCGAATAATCACTGGGGAAAATCCTTCTGATGAAGCACGTAAGGTAGTTGTTGATCTTATGGGCACGAGAGTAGAAAAAGCTGCTAAATATACAGATTATGCGATCTTATATCGTTCAAATTATCAATCAAGAGAAATTGAAGAGCAGTTAATACGAGCTAAAATTCCATATAAAGTAATTGGTGGAACTAGCTTTTTTGCCCAGCAGGAAATAAAGGATATGATGAATTATCTACGTTTAATTGCCTATGGAGATAATTCAGCGTTTTTACAAGTTATCAATTTACCACCTAGAGGGATTGGTCCAAAGACTTTAGAGTCATTTACTAAGTATGCAGCAGAACAAAATTTAAATTATTTTGAAGCAACTACTGATTACAGTATTTTTTCTGCATTGAGTAATAAAGACTCAGACAAATTTTATACTTTTGGGCAACAAATAGAAGATATAAGAGAACGAGTCAATGGTGATAATGGCTTAGATGAAATATCTAAGATTGTTGAATATGTTGGCTATAAAGACTGGATCATTGAGCATAGCACTAATCTTAAAGTTGCAACGAAGATACTTGATAATATTCAAATACTTTGTGATTGGGTAAAGAAGTCAATGGAAGGTGATGTAAAAAACTTGGAGAAACCAAAGACCTTTGAAGAGGCAATAGATAGACTTTCATTGCGAGAAATGCTTGATAGAAATGAACAGGAATATGAATTAGATGAAGTAACTTTAATGACCTTGCACTCTTCTAAGGGGCTTGAGTTTAAATATGTTTATTTAATTGGCATGGAAGAGGGGATATTACCACATAGCAAAACATTAGAAGAAAATGGTGAAGATGTTTCGGAAGAAAGAAGACTTGCTTATGTTGGTATTACTAGAGCTAGAGAAGAACTAACCATATCATATGCTAAAACTCGTCCTGCACGTGATTTAACTACTAATAAATTATGTAATAAGAAGGTTAAACCTAGTAGATTTATTGATGAATTACCTCGAGAAGAACTACTAATTGATGGGGAAAAAACTGAAGATCAAGAAATAGCAGAAGAGGAAAAGAAATTTAATATCATAAGTAATCTTGATAGTATGTTTAATAATTACAAACCTTAGTAAATTAGCTTTTATATAATTATTATTATATAAAAGTATATAGATTATAGTATAAAGGATTTTACAGGGAGTGAACAATTATTTGGGTAAGGTAATGGTAGTTTTGCATAGAAATCGAACAAAAAATACTACTATTTCTCAATAGCTAATAGTATAAATTAAGTAACCTTGACAATTATCTTTAAATGTTTAAAATAAAAAAAACTTACTTTAAGTTGTTATTTGCTTCCGTAGCTCAATTGGATAGAGAAATGCCATCCGAAGGCAGGTGATACGGGTTCAACTCCCGCCGGGAGCTCCAAAATGCGAATGTGGTGGAATTGGTAGACACGCTAGGTTCAGGTCTTAGTGTTGCAAAACATAAGGGTTCAAGTCCCTTCATTCGCACCATCGTAAATTCCCCTTTTTTATTATTTTTCATGTATTTCATAGATAAACCTAACCTTAAATTCCTATAATAAAATTGTGTCATTTAATTGCTCTTTGCTAGGATTTAATATGCTGAGAGCTTCAAAAAGACCTAGAGATGTTTCTAACTTTGTATGAGGAATATCTTCTAAATTTAAATCTTCATTAGTTATAAGATAACATTCTTTGAGAGCATATTTTTTTATCAATTTTTTAGTAGTTTCCGAAACAATATTAGAATAAGAGCAGTTTGCTTGCGATATTTCAAAGTCAATTGGAACTCCTTGTTCATCAATTCCTAAGACTATACTTAGATTTGTTTTGGCAAGGAAAGAATCTTCTGAGAGCCCAAGTATATGTAAAAATAGTATTTTGGGTTTAGTATCGCTTTTTATTATTGATGTTTGTAAGTTCACTGTAAGATTTTTTTACAGCATACTTCATAAGTTCATCTTTATATTTACTGATATAGTCTAAAGCAGTATAAATATCATCTTCACATATCTCTTCAATTGGATTACATAGTACGGCTGTTTGATTTTGGAATGTTTGAATGTTTATTAAGGGATGCATTATCTTATGACATACTAAGTAAAAGAGTACATCTGAGAGTTTATAACTTGTAATTTTGGTAGTAGTTTTTTGAATATAATCAAGATAATATTTAAGGTTAAGGGAATCATGTAAAGGTTTTAGGATATAGTTTCCGTACTCTAATAAATGAGCTTTATTTAAGAAATCGTACTTAGTAATGGCAAGTTTTTGTGGAAAATTAGTAAGAGCTCTATTTTGATTTAATTTATCTTCCATGCGCTATTAGCGTTAGGACTTTTATATTTATCTTCAAGATCTTTAAGTAGTTTCGGAACTATTAAATCCATCCTTCCAGAGCCCTCAATAATACTTTTTTTTATCAAAAGCGTCAGTGTAATTCTCGGCAAGATGTAAATACACTCCACCGAGTTTCTGGCGTTTAAATAAATGCAATATGAATACCTGTTAGTTAATAGTAATTAATTGATTATTTTGAAAAATATGAAATGAATATATTTTTTTTGATAAACATTTTAGAAAAATTAGCTAGTTATACTATAAGTTTTGTAATCTCTTAAAGAATATTACTATATTAATGACTTTGCGAATGTTATTTTTAGAGTATTTTTAAAGAAACTTCTATGAAGCGAGTAATAAGTTATTTGAAAATAGGATAGTGATAAAAAAGGCAAGAGATCTAAAATCACTTGCCTTATCATTATTTCAACAGTAAATAATTACTTATTTTACTTTTCGCTTAACTGTGCTTCAGCTAGTTTCTGTGCTTTTGGCTTGTATTTAGTAAAGTATCTCATAACAAGTACGAAGAATACAGGAACGAAGAATATAGCCAATACAGTAGCTGAAAGCATACCACCGATAACGCAGATACCAATTTCATTTCTACCTGCTGCACCAGCACCTGATGAAATTGCTAGAGGTAACACACCTAAGATAAATGCAAAAGATGTCATAAGAATAGGACGAAGTCTTATCTTAGCAGCTTCAATAACAGAGTTAGTTAAGCCATGACCCTTATCATAAAGTTCCTTGGCGAACTCAACAATCAATATTGCATTCTTAGCAGAAAGACCAACAGTGGTTAATAGACCTACTTGGAAGTATACATCATTTTCAAGTGGGTTAGTCCATGGGAATAACCAAGGACATTTCTGAGATAAGTATGCGGCCCCTACTGCACCAATGATACCTAGTGGTACAACAAGCATTACTGAGAATGGAATACTCCAACTTTCATATAATGCAGCTAGACATAAGAATACGAATAATAAACTGATAGCATATAGTGGTGCTGCATGAGCACTAGATTGCTTTTCTTGGAAAGAAACACCATTCCAAGCAATACTGTAGTTACCATCTAAATTATTAACGATTTCTTCCATGGCATCCATTGCCTGACCAGTTGATTTACCAGGAACTGCTTCACCGTTAATCTGTACAGCAGGAATACCATTAAATCTTTCTAGCTTTGGAGAACCATAGGTCCATTCAAGTGATGCATATGAAGAGAATGGAACCAGCTTGCCTTCACCATTACGAACATACCATTTATGAAAGTCCTGATCGTTCATACGGGAAGAAGCATCTGCTTGAATGTAAACACTCTTAACACGGTTGTTGTGAATGAAATCATCAACATTGTTTGACCCCCAAGCTGTTGAAAGAGTAGTGTTTATATCATTAATACTTACTCCTTGTGATAGAGCCTGTTCGTAATCAATGTTTACTTTAAGCATGGTAGTATCATCCATACCATTAGCACGAACTTTGGTTACAAGGTCAGTGTATTTCCCTGATTGAGCAGTTTGAATCATCTTATTTCTTGCTTCAATTAGAGGAATATGGCCGTTTCTTTGCTGGTCTTGTAAGTAGAAGTCAAAGCCAGTAGCTGTCCCAAGCTCAGGTATTGCAGGAAGGTTGAAAGGAATTACTAACCCTTCTCTAATGCTTAATAGTCTTGGAGTAGCTCTTGCTAAAATATCTCTTACATGAGTTCCTTCAGTTTGACGCTGATTCCAGTGTTTAAGTTTAACGAATGCCATACCAGCATGTTGACCAGAACCAGCAAAAGAGAAGCCAGCAACAGTAAGTATAGATTCAACAGTGTCTTCCTCTTCGTTGAGGAAGTATTTGGTCATCTGATCAAGAACTTTATTAGTTCTTTCAATAGTTGCTCCAGGTGGTAATTGAACCATTACCATAAGAACACCTTGGTCTTCTTCTGGAAGGAATGACTTAGGTATTTCAGTGAACATAAAGCCAACTAGAACACAGATGCCTATATACATTGCTACATATAAAGCTATTGATTTTACAACGTACTGAACGAATCTAGCATATGTTTCTGAACAGAATTTAAAGCAATCATTGAAAGGCTTTAAAATAGTCTTTGACAGAATACTATGTACTAGATCAATTACATAATTAGTTAGTTGTGAAAATCTGCCAATAATACCTTTGTAGTTCTTAACTTCAACTTCTTTACCTTTTAGAATGGTTGCACAAAGAGCAGGAGTGAGAGTTAAAGCTACAAATACTGACAGTAACATAGCTGATACTATGGTAATAGAGAACTGTCGATAAATAACACCTGTTGAACCGCTAAAGAATGCCATAGGAATAAATACAGCAGAAAGAACCAAGGCGATACCGATCAATGCACCAGTAATCTGATCCATTGACTTTATAGTTGCCTCACGTGCTGATAGGCCTTCTTCTTCCATAATACGTTCAACGTTTTCAACTACAACTATAGCATCATCAACCAATAGACCTATAGCCAATACTAAGCCGAACATGGTAAGTGTATTTATTGAGAAGTTTAATGCTTCCATAATACCAAAGGTACCAAGTAAAACTACAGGAACAGCAATGGTAGGTATTATTGTCGCACGAATATTCTGTAAGAATAGATACATTACTATGAATACTAAGACAATAGCTTCAAAGAGGGTATCAACCACCTCACCAATAGATTCAACAATGAATGGTGTTGTATCGAATGGAATAACTGTTTTCATGCCTTGAGGGAAGTACTTAGCTAAACGAGCTACTTCTTCATTTACACGCTGGGCTGTACCAAGAGCATTAGCACCAGATGCAAGACGGATTGCAATACCAGTGGATGGTTTACCGTTAAATTCACTATTGAAGTTATAGTTTTCATTACCTAATTCAATTTTAGCAACATCTTTTAAGTGAACTTTAGTACCATCTTCATTCATACGAACTACAATGTTTTCAAATTCTTCAATAGATGTTAAACGAGATTGACCTGCAATAGTATAAGTATATACCTGACCATTAGTTGCAGGAGCAGCACCTAAAGAACCATAAGCTATTTGAGCGTTTTGAGCTTGGATAGCTGCAATAACTTCAGAAACAGTTAAATTAACATTATTGAGTTTATCAGGGTCAATCCAAATACGCATTGAGTATTCTGAACCGAATACCATTGCATCACCCACACCTGTAATACGGCTTATTGGTTCAAGCATAACTGAGTTTGCGTAATCAGATAAGTCAATTTGGGTATGAGCTGGGTTATCAGAAACAAGACCTATTACCATTAAGAAGCTATTGGTACTCTTTTTAACGTCAATACCTTGTTGTTGTACTATGGTAGGTAATTGTGACTGACATTGCTGGAGCTTATTTTGTACTTGTACCTGGGCAATATCTGGATTGGTACCTGGTTCAAAGGTAATACTGATTTCTGATTGACCATATGAATCTGATGTTGAGTTCATATACATATAGCCATCAAGCCCAATCATATTTTGTTCAATAATCTTGGTTACAGTATCTTCTACAGTTTGCGCATTTGCACCAGGATATGTAGCTCTAATAGATACTGCTGGTGGCGCAATTGTAGGGTATTGCGATACTGGAAGTATTGTTATACATAACAAACCTAACAGCATGATAACTATGGCAATTACCCATGCAAATATAGGTCTGTTTATAAAGAAACGAGCCATTTACTACCTCTTACTTCTTGTTGTTAGTACTAGGAGCTTTATCAGCATAGATAGGTGTTATAGGTACACCAGGACCAATTTTTTGAAGGTTAGTAGTGATAATTTCATCACCAGCATTTATACCGCTAGAAATAATATAGTTATTACCTATTTCACCGGCAGTTTCAACCATGTTTAACCCAACACAAGTAGCAACATTTGGAGGACAATTCTTTTTAGAAACAGTGTATACAATGGTTGAACCATTTGTTTGACGAAGTAAAGCAATCTGGGGAATTACTACTGCGTCTTTCTTCACGCCTTCATTTATTTTTGCCTTGATGTACATGCCAGGTAAAAGAAGTTTATTTGGATTTGGTACTGATAAACGAGTAATGATCATACCAGTGCTTGGATCAACATTAACTTCTGAGAATTCTTGTTTACCTTTTTGGGCAAATACAGAACCATCTTCAAAGTAAATTTCAGCATTTTTTTCAGTATTAGGGATAAATTTACCTTGAATAATGTCTTGTTGTTGCTGAAGGTGTGCATTGGCACTTTTACCAAGGTCGATATACATAGGATCTAGCTGTTGAATTGTTGCTAGTGCATTTGCCTGTCCATTAGTAACTAAAGCCCCTTCTGTAACACTAGAACGACCAATGATTCCTGAAATTGGAGCATAAACTTTAGTGTATGCAAGATTAATTTGAGCTGTTTTAACATTAGCCTCAGCAGAAAGAATTGATGCCTTAGCAGTTAAATAGTTTGCTTGGGCATCATCGTAATCTTGCTGGCTAATTGCTTTAGTCTTAATTAGTTGTGAGTAACGATCATAGCGAAGTTTTGTAGTATAGAGAGTTGCCTTAGCGCTTTCTAGTTGTGCTTTAGCACTTTCAAGTTGTGCTTGATAAAGGGCTGGATCAATTTGATATAATTGCTGCCCTTCTTTAACCTCAGAACCTTCGGTAAACATTCTTTTTAGAATAATACCAGTTACTTGAGGTCTGACTTCAGCATTTTTAACTGATACTGTGCGTCCTATAAGAGTAGAGGTAACATCAACATCCATAGTTTTAGCAAGTTGTACGTCTACTGGTAACCCCCCTTTCATTGCAGGATTATTTTGATTAGCCTGCTCATCTGAACCACCACAACCAGTAAGTCCTAATGAAAAGGATGCTAAACAAGCAATGTAAAATTTCAATAAGAACGAATTTCTTCGCATTTGAATTACTCCAAATTTAAGATAAAACTTTGATAGGTTCATTATAACTCATATGAGAAAAATATTGTTATAAACTAGAGATAAATATATCTGCATTTTATTTAACAAGTAATTTTAAAACATTAAATACATTCGTGTATGTAAAAAAATAGTTTTTTTTAAATAAAGATATTTACATACATACATGAATGTATAATAATAAATTTTAGAAACTTTTCAAGAAATTTTTCAGCAAAATTTAAAAGTATAATGTTTTGCATATCACTAATATTTTGAATTTAGTTTAGTAGGATGCTTTATGGTAAGAAGAACTCGAGAAGATGCACAACGAACTAAAGAAACCATTTTGAATGTTGCAAAAGAGTTGTTTTGTCGTAATGGTTATGATCGCACTAATCTTTGCGATATAGCGACTGAAGCTGGAGTTACAAGAGGAGCTGTTTATTGGCATTTTACCAATAAGGACACCTTGTTTATCGAATTATGGAAAAACTTATGTAAAGGTGAAGCTTTTGATGATTTAATCAAAAAGTGTAAATCTAAAGAAGGTAAAGCCATTGATCATCTCAGAGATATAATCGTTTCTTTAGTAAGGGTTTTGTCTGATGAACAATCAGTATCTTTATTTAGATTAGTATATGCTCTTATTAGAGGTGTGCAAGGTTCTACTAGAATTAGAGTAATGCTTGAGGATTTTCATAATGAATTAAATGGGGTTATGCTTCTTTGTATTAAAGATGCTATAGCCCAGAATGATTTACCCAAAGATGTAGAACCTGTAGTTGCTTGTAATTATTTAAGTGCAACATTAAATGGCTATATTTCTTTAAAAGTTCATAAAAATAATAATGATTTTAGTCACTATCATGAATTTATAGCTGATCTTTTAATAAGCAACTTAGCAAAATTTACTTTAGATAATATTAAGTAGTATGTGATTTTAATAAATATTATTAAGTTTTTAATATTTTTTATTAAAATGTAAATAAAAAGTTCTTGTTTTAAAAGTGAGAGTTTTTATATATAAGTTTTTTATGTTTTAGTAGTTTTTTAACAAAATGAAGTAAATTAAAAAAACATGGTAGGAATTTACAAGAGTATTGGTTAATTCATCTTAGCTATGAGAATAGCTAAGACAAAAACTTGTGTTAGCTGATAACAACTGCTATTATTTAAGTGTATAGTTTGGTAGTGGCTTAAGATGTAACTACCTCATGCTATTAAGTAATTTAGATGTTAAATATATAATTAAGACTTTATGGTATATAAGGTTTTATATAATTTAACTCTAAAGAAAGGGGTAAATTGGTTAATATGCAAATACTAGAGCATGAGTGCAAGTATTAACATATTACAAGTTAATTAAGAAGTTTGAGTTAAAAATTTACTTATTAAACTTAAAAAGATTTTTTAAGCTTTACTTATAGTAATAAGCTTTATTTAAGAATCTTTAGAAGTTATAAAAAATTATTAATTCATGCAATAAAATGTATACTTAATTATTATTGAAAAAGAAAAATATTATGAAGAGAACATTATTATCTTTAGTTGTGTTAAGCACAATGTTTGCTTCATCTGCTGTATTAGCAGCTGAAGAGGGAACCGCTTACTTTGGTATAAAAGCTGGTTATGGTCATTTAGAAACTGATTCTCATAGAAGAGCTGATAATATTACACCTGATGATAAGGACTTCGTTACTGGTGGTGCTTATGTTGGTTATAACATTACTTCTTTCTTAGGTGTTGAAGCTGGTTATGATTATTTAGGTTCATATTCTTACAAGTTAAATAATAAGAGCTATGACAAAAATCTTCATGGTGCTGAATTTGCCGCTTTAATTGGTATTCCATTTAATAAGACTGATGATGTGTTCTTTAAATTAGGTGGTTTATTATCCACTGTTAACGATGATTTACATGATTCGTCAGCTACCAAGCTTGCTCCGTTAGTAGGTATTGGTACACGTGTTGCTTTAACTGACCTACTTGGTTTACGTTTAGAATATCAGTATGCTCACAAAGTTGCTGATATTGAAGATTATGGCTATGCTCCTGATTTACACAATGTAAATTTAGGTCTTGAGTTTAGATTTGGTGGCGCAGAAGAGGCTCCAACACCAAAGGCTGAACCTGCTCCAACTCCAAAAATTGTTGAACGTTCTGTAACATTAGATTCTACAGCATTGTTTAATTTTGGTAAGGCCTCTTTAACTGAACAAGCTAAATTAAGCCTAAAGGGTGTTGCTACTGAAGTTTCTGGATATAATTTAAAAGACATGTCAGTAGTTGTTGAAGGTCATACAGACCGTATTGGTTCTGCTAGTTCAAATCAGAAACTTTCTGATAAACGTTCACAGGCAGTTGCTAGTGAATTAGTTGCACAAGGCATTAACTCATCATCAATCAAGGCTGTTGGTTATGGTGAAACAAAGCCTGTGACTGGAAATAAGTGTGATTCATTAAAGGGGCAGAAGTTAGTAAATTGCTTAGCTCCTGATCGTAGAGTAGAAATTAAAGTTTCTGGTGTACAGGAAGTAACTGAGTAATAGTACACTATTCATAAAGTAAAATATAGAGACCTAGTTTTATTGCTAGGTCTTTTTTATTAATAAAAGTAATGTATAGTAGCTAAAGAAGTTAGAATATTCTATAACTAAAAGATAAAGATGAATTTTTAGAGGGAGAACATAAAGATGCAAAAGACTTTATTTGAGGAGTTTATTAAATATCGAGCCGTTATTTTATGTTGGCCTTTTGGTGATTCATTTCATAATATAATCGATACCCAAAAATCATTTGCTCGTTTAGTGATGTCGTTATCTGTGGCAGCTCCTGTGTTTATTTATGTTACTAATGAAGAATATGATAAGGCATATTACTTACTACCAAAGCATATAAACTTTATAAAAGTTGATGATGATTTTGTTTTTTTAGGTAGAGAATTTTTAATAACAGCTAATGATTTAGTAAAACCTGCAATAGGTGTTAATAACTTATATTTAACGCATAGTAAAAAAGCAGGAATTGTTAATATCTTTAATAGAGTGTTATTAGATTTTGTTAAAGTAGAAGGTGATTTTAAAAGTTCGTCATTTTTTATCCCAAGTAATGGCTTTTCATATAACGGATTAGATACTTTAATTGTGAGTAAAGCAAGTTTAGCTACTTACAATATTTCGTTAAATGATTTAGAAAATCTCCCTGGAATAACAAAGTTAATGGTACTTGAGCAAAATTCTATTGAACCTATTGCGAAATTTATTAATCAAGATACTATAATTTTGCATCAAGAAACTCAGGATGGCCTAAATTATCAGGAGTATAAAGATATAGTCTCATATGTACTGCGTATAGCAAAACTTGAGCATTTTGAGGTGATAAGTATTCCTGCAAGTGGTAAATTTAACGCAACTAAAAATCAACTATTTTCTTATACAAGTATTATGCAATTAAATGAAATTGTTATAGTTCCTTTATTAGATCCTTCATTAGATAATGAAATTTTGCAACTATATACCTCAATTTTTAAAGAGCAAAGTGTAATAGGGGTTGAAGCTCTTGATTTACTAATTGGGGGTGGAAGTTTAAGAGATTATTCCTTAAGAGTTCCTAAGCTTTAATACTTCTTTAAGAGAGCAAAAAAGGTAGATGTTAGTAAGAATTGGATAATTAACCAGGTATGAATTAATTATCCAATTTTGCTATTTGTTAATAGTCAATTGTAGTTATAGTTGATTTTAAGATTGTTTCTGCCTGTTCAGCAATTTTTGGAGAACATATTACTACCATTATAGAAAATGGTTCTTTATCTCCCCAATCAGCCAAATTAGAGATAGGGTAACATTCTCCGCAAACACCATGAATTACAAAAGGATAACCTTCTCCAAAATCAAAAATCCCTTTCATTCTGAGAATTGCTGTTCCAAAATGTAAGTTAAGTGCCTGAAAAGCGTTAATCACAGAGATTCTACTAAGAGGTTTATCAAAGGAAATTGATACTGTTTGATAAGTAGAATGAGTTGGAAGTTTGGTGTAAATAGAGCTTGTTTGAACAGGTTTAAAGCTACTTGCTAATTTAAATTCTTTTCGTTTAGCGTTAATCCAGCTCATAATAGTTTTTAGGTCTTTTGGGGTGTTATAGATATCAAAATGAACGAAGGCATCTATAGGAGCTGAGTTAATATTAGCAGTATATATTTCAGCTGAAGGATTTAATTCCTGAGCTGTATTTTTAATGAGCTCTAATTGCTCAGGTGTTATTAAATCTTCTTTGGTAATAATTATTTTATCTGCTAAGGCAATTTGTTTAACTGATTCATAGTTATTTGCTAATTCCTTTGAGGCATTTACACCATCGACAACGGTAATGGTACCAGCAAAATTATATGATATATCAGTGGTCATAAAATCAAAAATTAAGCTTATGATTGGCGCAGGATCTGCGATACCAGTAGATTCGATAATTACTTTATTAAAAGATAATTCGCCAAGCTGAAGTTGGTTAATTAGGAATTCAAGAGTTTGTGCCAAACTATCCTGAACAGAACAACAAATACAACCTGAATCTAATAGCACTACTGGATTTTCAGTGTTGATAAGTTTGTCATCAATTCCCACTTCTCCAACTTCGTTAATAATGAGAACTGTGCCCTTCATAGAAGGATCTTGAATTATTTTATTTAATAATGTAGTTTTACCACTTCCTAAAAATCCTGTTAGTAGTTGAATAGGAATTTGCTGAGATTGTTTAACCATGATTAAACCTTTTTAATGTAGTAAAATTGATATAGTAATCGTTATTATTCATCATCTGTTTCAAAAGGTGAGTAATCAAAATCATCTTTGAAACGATATTCACCATCTTGGACATCGCCGTTAATATCTAATGGCAAGCCATCTTCATTAAAGATGGTGTTTTGTTCCCATTGACCATTTTCATCAGTATAATAAAAAATTTCCTGATTTTCTTGATTATCATAATTATCATTATCATCATATTGGTCAATGTAAGAGTCATTATTAAATTGCTTCATTTTTTGCCTACTGTACTATTTTGAGGAGTTTTGTTCCTCAATGAATTTTATGATACGTTTAATTGCAATACCTCTAATTTCATCTTTTTCGATTAAGATGTCATGTAAGCTATTTAAGAGCATTAAGTAATCTATTTTACAAGTATCATGAGTATGACGAGTAATAAAATTCATGCTCTTTTTAGTTGCAACCATATTGTCATTTTGTGCTAAAACAAAAAGTGATGGCAAAAATAAATTCCAATTAGTTGTAGTTAGATTTTTAATTGCAATTAATGCTGCTTTAAGCCAACCGTTTGTTATTCCCCCCATTTTGGTAGTAGGATATTTCTCATGTACCTCATTATATTTGAGAAAACGTGTAAGATCTTGCGTATTAGCATTTTCCCCAAAAATTCTAGGTTTATAATGATCATTAGGAATTACAAATTTTTCTTTTCCTTCAATAAGTATTTTTAAACTTATAAGCAAATAGAGCAAAGAAAAGGGGATAAATTGTTTTAAACCAATAAAAGGGGAGATAAAAATAACTCCTTTAAATTTGTTCTGTAATTTAAAAGAGTGTTCTGATATTGATTTTAAATAATTTAAAGTAATTAATGCCCCCATAGATATAGCACAAATATAATTGTTATGGTGCGATGAATAATGATTTATTACCTCATTAAGGTCTTCTACATAGGTATTAAAAGAATCAATATGACATCTATCATCATCTAAAATTTTAGCATTAGTACCTTGTCCTCTATGGTCATAAATGGTGACAGAAAAATTTTGTTTATACAAAAAATCAGTAAACTCTTGGTACTTATAGATACATTCATTCTTACCAAGAACTAAAAAAATATGAGTATGATAGCTAGCAGGTCGATATAGTAGGGTATTTAAAACATATCCGTCCCTAAGAGTCAAATTATCTAGTTGGCATGAAGCTATACTCATAATTTGTCACCATTAAGATTTTTTCCTAACTACTTTAATAACATTTGGTATGGCTTTTATTTTGCGCATGATATCAGCTAGGTGAATTCTATCTCTTACAGTAATGATAAGGTTAATATCATATATCTGCCCTTCTTTTTCTTCAGAGCTAATGCCATCTATATTAGCACCTGCAAGAGTTATGGCATTACTTAATTCACCTAAAAAGCCTGAATGATTTTTAATAGTAATTCTTAATGCTGATTGAAATACGCTATTACTTGCATTAGTCATATTCCAGGAAACTTTGAGGAATTTTTCTTGTGAATGAGGCGCTTTAATATTTGAGCAGTTAGTTGTATGAATTACTAGTCCTTTACCAGGATTTACATGGGCAATAATTGGATCTCCTGGAATAGGGCGACAACAATTAGCAAAAACATAATTTAAGCCTCCAGTACCATTTATAGCTGAAGGTGGAATCTTGGCATGAGGTATGGTTCCTGTTGGAGTATCCATAGATTCATTATTGAGTAATCTATTAGCTACAATAACAGTAAATAAATTTCCTAACGCTATATCAGTGTATAGCTCATTTAGGTTCTTTTTTGAGAATTCTTTAAGAACTTTATCGATATGATCTTTATCAATCTCTTCAATACGTACATTACCTAAAGCGTTACGAAGTAGTCGTTTACCTAAGATTTGACATTCTTCAGAGCGTAAACTCTTTAAATACTGACGAATTTTACTACGTGCTTTAGATGTTACTACACTATCTAGCCATTGAGCATTTGGTTTTGCTAATGGGGAGGTTAATATTTCAACGCTCTGTCCAGACTTTAGTGATCTAGTTAAAGGAAATGGGTGTTGATCAACCCTTGCACCAATACAATGTTGCCCAATATCAGTATGTACTGCATACGCAAAATCAACAGGAGTTGAGCCAATAGGTAATTCAAAAATTTTCCCTTCAGGGGTAAAAACATATATTTCCTCAGGGAAGAGATCAGATTTTACACTCTCGATAAATTCATAAGAGTTTCCAGCGCTTTGTTGTAATTCAAGTAGACTTTGTAACCATCTTTGAGCATGAATTTGAGCGGTTGAATCAGCAGATTCTGAACCGTGTAATTTATAGAACCAGTGAGCAGCTACACCTCTATCAGCCATTTGATCCATATATTCAGTACGAATTTGAATCTCAATAGGTACGCCATGAGGTCCTACTAAAGAGGTATGTAATGATTGGTAGCCGTTAATTTTTGGAATAGCAATATAATCTTTAAATGAACCAGGTCTTGGCTTAAATAAGTTATGCATTAACCCTAAAGTGCGGTAACAGTCATCAATATTTTTTACGATTACTCTAAAGCCGTATACATCCATGATTTCATGAAATTGTACTTCTTTATGCACCATTTTTTGATATATAGAGTAGATATGTTTTTCTCTACCTAATATTCTACATTCAATATGGTTTTCATTTATACGACCCTTTATATCCTCTAAGATAGAGTTTATAATCTCTTTACGATTATTGCGAGCTCGTTTTACCGCTTCCTTTAGGATTTTATATCTCATTGGATATAAAGCCTCAAAACCTAGTTCTTGTAGTTCATTTTTAATGGTATTAATACCAAGTCTATTAGCGATAGGTGCGAATATTTCTAAAGTTTCTTTAGCAATTCTGCGGCGTTTATCGGGTCTTAAAGCCCCTATGGTGCGCATGTTATGAGTTCTATCGGCAAGCTTAATTAAAATGACTCGAATATCATTAGTCATAGCCATGATCATTTTACGGAAGTTTTCAGCTTGCGCTTCTTTATGATCACGAAATTGTAGTTTATCTAATTTTGTAACACCAATAACTAATCGTGTAACTGTTTCACCGAATAATTGCTCAATTTTATCTTCAGTAATAGGAGTATCTTCCACAACATCATGTAATAATGCTGCTCTAATGGCATCACAGTCTAAATGCATTTGCGCAAGTATAGTCGCAACGGCAACAGGGTGCGTAATATATGGTTCACCACTAGTTCTAGTTTGACCTTCGTGGGCATTTTTAGCTGTTATATATGCTTGTTCTATTTTATCTACTTGGTCTTTGGGAAGATAAGAAGATAAAATTGACTTTAAATTTTCAAATAGATACAAGATATCACCTAATTTAATCTGAAATTAATGGTAAATATACGAGAATATTATAACACTTATCTAAACTAGTATAATAGTAATTGGGTAATATGAACGTATAATTTTTTATATTTTACCGCAATCCTGCTCTCTTAAGATTGTTATCAGAATAAAGAGTTTTTTATTGTTGAATTTTAGCAGTGAGCTGAGAATGATAGGTGAACTAATAGATGCACTAAAACAAAAGGAGCTTACTAATCTTTTGATATAGTAAACTCCATTACTAAACTTGTTATAAGATTAATAACTGGTAGTTTTAATTAAAAAGTGAAATATCGTCAATTTCAGGAACATTAACTTGTTCGTTGAATTCTTCAGATTTACGTAATCTGCCTTTTTGATCTTGCTTATCCATAAATTCTTCAGAAATTAAACCTTCTTCAATTTCTCGGATAGCAATAACAGTAGGTTTATCGTTTTCAAGCTCAACAAGAGGGTCACATCCATTTACTGAAATTTGACGCGCACGACGAGCTGCGATTAGAACTAAATCAAAACGATTGCCAACCTGTTTTACAGCATCTTCTACTGTTACTCGAGCCATTAACATATACTCCAAATTTAAAAATAATGTCAAATTATAGCAACAATAGTTTTTTTTGCAATAAAAAATCACCAAAATTTAGCACTTAAGCATGGTAGAAGCCTTAAATACCGTCCTCATATGGTTTTTCACTAAATTTTAGTATCTTATCTTGGTAAATACCAGTAACTTTTGTTCATGTTAATAAGGCTTTTAATATTTGTAAAAATAAACTTATTATTTCTAATTATTGGTTAATATATTATTTTTTTATAAAAATATATAATATTAGTTATTGTGTGATATAGGAAGAGTGAAAAATTAAAAAAATAACGAGAATAACTAGCATTGCAGACAATGCTAGTTATAAGGGTAAAAATTAATTATCATCTTTTTCAGAGTATGAATAACCTTCAAGCAAGTTGGCTAGTACTACTTCATTTTTTGAAGCTTGATATGCTCTTTTTTGTCTATAAGCATTTACAATACTCCATAGAGCTTCAGAACTAGTTTCAAACTTATCATTGATGATAATAAAATCGTATTCATTATAGTGACTAATTTCTCTTTGAGCCTTTTGCATGCGAGATTTGATAACATCACTAGAATCTTGTCCCCTTGCAATGAGTCGGTTTTCTAATTCTTTAAGACTTGGTGGAAGAATAAAGATACTTTTAGCACTTGGTTCAAGTTTTCTCATTTGTCTTGCACCTTGCCAATCGATATCTAGAAAAACATCTTGACCTTTAGATAATGCTTGCTGAACCAGTTCTTTAGATGTGCCATAGTATTTATCAAATACATGTGCCCATTCATAGAAAGCATCTCGAGCGATTAGTCTTTTGAATTCATCTTCACTAACAAAATGGTATGAAACTCCATTAGTTTCACCAGGTCTTATTTGTCTAGTAGTGTGTGAAATTGATAAATACATGGAGTTATCATTATTATGTTTTTTGAATAACTCGGTAAGTAAACTTGTCTTACCAGCTCCACTAGGAGAAGAAATAATGAATAATGTACCTTTCATATTATTATCCTTTATAGTTTTCCCATGCTTCTTCGTCAAATTCTATGTTATCTGATTGCTTAGAAGTTATTTCAGTAGAAGAATTATCATGGAGTGATTCAAAATACATATTTAGAACATTTTTAAGTTGTTCTACACCTTCTCCAGATAATGAAGAAAATGGGATTACCTCGTAAGTAGCCCCAAATTCAATTAATAACTTTTTGACTTCCTGAACTGCCTTGCGTTTAGCATTTAGTTTTAGTTTATCAGCTTTAGTTAGCAATAATACTACATTTAAATTGGCTAATGTTGCCCAACTTATAATTTGACGGTCAAAATCTTTTAATGGGTGTCTAATATCCATTAAAACTACTACTACTTTTAAGCACTTACGTTTTTGTAAGTATTCAGTTAAGGAGCGTTGCCATTTCTTTTTAACAGTAAAGGGAACATCTGCAAAACCGTAACCAGGAAGGTCTACAATTTTTTTATTTTCGGCAACTTCAAAAAGATTAATTAGTTGTGTTCTGCCAGGTGTTTTACTGGTTTTAGCTAAATTCTTAATATTGGTTAATTTATTTAAAGCTGTAGATTTACCAGCGTTAGAACGACCAACAAAGGCTATTTCTATACCTTCGTCAGGTGGTAATTTAGTGATATCAGGAGCACTAGTTACAAATCTTGTTTGGTTAAAATTTAACATAATCTTCTAATTTAATGAAATTTAAGAGCTTAGATTTATTATAACGTAATTATTAAGAATTTGAACTGATAAGATTTTTGTTAAAGCATTGAAGTGGGAGCTTTTTAACTAAAGCAGGGTTAATGTGGTTAGTTATAAGTTTTTTTATGATAAAGCAATAATGTTCTTGATTGAAATTATGAGTAATACTCAAATGCAATATTAAAGATGTTTAAAGCTGTATTAAGGATGGAGGGGTTAAACTTTATTTGATAATCTTTAACCCATATAGTATAGAGTTAAATGTTTAGTAAAAACAATTTAACTCTAATACTGAGATTTTACTAAAGGCCTAATGAGGCTAATAAATCATCTGCATCATCTTGAGTGCCATTTTGATTAGCTTGTTCTTCTTTTTCTTTAACTTGCTTTTCTTGAGTTTGTTTTGCGGCAACATTAGCAAGTATTTCGTCTGGGTTTACTTCTTCTCGTGGAGAGAAGTCGTCCATTTGAATAAAGTGAGTTGAATCCATAGCTAATTCCATATAAAAAATATTATTTTTTTCAGTATAGAATGAAACACGGAAAGCTTTAGGTTTATCTAGGTTAGCATTTACACTTATGCGCACTTGTCTATTTAAAGTAAGCATTTTTGGTTGGCTTTGGGTTATTGAGGTATGTAACTCTTGGCTAACCTTAGAGGTGAAATCACCAAGAATTTGGTTCATCAATTCACCCATTACATTACCAACTTCATCAGAAGTATAAACTGTTGCTAGTTCTTCTTTTGGCAAGCCCATATTGATTAGGTAATTGGAGTATACTTCCATTGCTGCTTCACCACTAAAATTGATGACAACTAGCCCTGAAAAAGCACCATCAAATAAAACGAAACAACCAATGTCAGGCTTTAGGCAAGTCTTAGTAATTTGCTGAACCATTGGCGAAAAGTTTATTTCATGATGAGTAGCTTCAGTTAAGACAGAAGTTACTGAATGACATAATTTTAATAGAAAATCTGTAGTTTTAATTAAACGCCCATCATTATTTCGATCAGATTGCTTTGCCATATATATTAGCCTCTGTTATTTCATTTAAAATACTGTTTTGTAATAAACATTTGGTAAAACATGAAATATTTATAATAATGCATAAGTTTGTTATATCACTTAGGTGTTATAATGAAATTAATATTTTGTAATCAGTAATTTCAAGTAATATAAGTTTATTACGTAAACGATTGAAATATTTTTTTTGTGAACAACGTGTACCACATAGAAATTTAATCACACAAGAAATTGTATGATAAAAGCCTTTTAAGTTCTATGTTGTTGTTCACTTTTTTGGTAGAAAATAATTTTTTTGAAATGGTGGTCGCACTTTTTTAAGAGCGGTTCCTATGCGTAGAATATTAATCGTTTTTAGGACGATATTTTAGTAATTCTGGAATTGCTTTAATTTGGTATGGAATCATTAAAATAACACCACCAATTAAAAAAAATGCCATATATTTATCTGGAATATTAGGAAAGCCAAAGAAATGAGACCCAAGTCCAGCCATTAAAGCAAGACAACCTAAATTTAGTAAAATTTTAGTCCATAAAGGAGTTTTTATAACAACTTTCATAACTTTTTATCACACATCCTAATAACATTGGTAGCTAAAATTTTATTATATAATTAAAAGAATTTCCAGCGTGTTTATAAAAATTTTAGCAATCAGTTATTAGCATTGCGAGCAATGTTATAGAGTTAAGAATTTCCAGATATTTTAGGTATGAATGGTAAATTTATCATCTAAGTTTATTCAAGACCTAGTTCTTTAAGTTTTCTTGTTAAGGTGTTTCTTCCCCAACCTAAAAGTTTAGCAGCTTCTTGCTTATGATCACGAGTAAATGCTAAGGCTGTTTTAAGCATAATTTTTTCAAATTCAGGTGTTGCTTCATTTAAGATATTAGATTCTCCATTTAATAATTTATTCTGTACCCATATTTCTAGTAATTCTTGCCAGGTTTTATTGTCAGTAGCAGGTTTGTAAATAGCAGTTGCTGTATTTTCAGCATTTTGCTCTATTGGTTTTACTTCTTCCTGTTTGGCTTCTTCTTTAACATGAGTATTTTGCTGACTAAAGAGTTCAGGAGGAAGATCTGATAGGTAAATCTCCTGTCCTGATGCCATTACTGTAACCCATCGACTAACATTTTCTAATTGTCTAACATTGCCAGGCCATTCTAGGTGTTTAATGAAGTCTATAACCTCAGGTGAGAGAATCTTTGGTTCAACATTAAGTTCTTTAGCAACATTTTTTAAGAAGTATTTCGCTAGTTTTGGAATATCTTCTGCTCTATCACGAAGAGGTGGAAGGTGGATTCTTATTACATTTAAGCGATAAAATAGATCTTCTCTAAATTTTCCCTTTGATACTAAATTTTCAAGGTTTTGATGGGTAGCTGCAATAATTCTTACATCAACTGAAATAGGTTGATGACCACCTACACGATAAAATTCGCCATTAGCTAGTACTCGTAGTAATCTTGTTTGTACATCTAATGGCATATCACCAATTTCATCGAGAAATAATGTGCCACCATTTGCTTGTTCAAATCTACCTATACGAGAAGCACTGGCGCCTGTAAATGAACCTTTTTCATGACCAAATAACTCAGATTCGATTAATTCTTTAGGAATAGCTGCCATATTGAGCGCAATAAAAGGTTTATTAGCTCTAACACTATGTTTATGTAGAGCATGCGCTACAAGTTCCTTACCAGTTCCTGATTGACCGTTAATAAGAACACTTATAGAGGATTTAGACAATCTACCAATAGCTCTAAATACTTCTTGCATGGCAGGTGATTCACCAATTATTTCAGGTGTGCCATTCTCAATATCAGTTACTAGATCTTTAAAATGTTCCTGGTATTGCGTTTGCGCCTTCCTAACAATAGCAACAGCTTCGTCAATATCGAATGGTTTTGGTAAATACTCAAAAGAGCCACTTTGATATGAATTTACGGCGCTTGTTAAATCACTATGGGCTGTGGTAATAATTACTGGTATTTCTGGGTATACTTTATGTATTTCTTTTAGCATATCTAACCCATTGATACCAGGCATTCTGATATCAGAAATTATCACTTCAGGTTTGTCTTTTTTTATACTTTCTAAAACATCTTCGCCATTTTCAAAACTTCTGGTATTAAATCCCTCTTGACAAAGAGCGCGTTCTAATACGAATCTAATAGCGCTATCATCATCTACTATCCAAATGCTGTGGGACATAATATTACTCCTTAAGTGGTAGGTAGATTGCAAATTCTGTATGACCGTTCCAACTGGTGCATTCTATTTTGCCATGGTGTTGATCAACAATATTTTGGGAAATTGATAGACCAAGTCCTGTTCCTCCAGTTCTTCCTGTAACCATTGGATAAAAGACGGTGTCTCTTATTTGTGGTGGAATACCTGGACCATTATCAGTAACGGAAATGCAGGCAGCTGTTTTTGAAATGTTCCCATGAATACTTACTCGATAGGCAGTTCTAGTTTTAATAGTAATGCGACCATTAGGAATTTTGTGTTCCTTAAGAATAAATACTGCATTACAAACAATATTTAAGATAGCCTGTTGTAATTGATCAGGATCCATGGCAAGTTCAGGTATTGATGGGTCATAATCACGAATTAGTTGAATGTAATCGGGTAAATCCATAGAGACAAGTTTTAAGATTTTCTCTAAAACTTCATGGATATTGTGCATTTGGTGAGGTGTTGCTTTTTGAGGTCCGAGCAATTTATCAACTAAGTGTTTTAATCTATCTGCCTGCTCAATTATAACTGAGGTATACTCTCTAACATCGTCTTGCCCTTTAAATTGTCTTTCAAGTAATTGAGCAGCACCTCGTAAACCACCAAGAGGATTTTTGATTTCATGAGCAAGACCTCTAACTAAATCTCTAGCAGCTATTTGTTGGGCATGCTGCAGGATTTCTTGGTTCATTTTGCGTTGTTGCTCAATTTTACGAATTTCAAGCAACAGAACGCAGTTATAAAATTCTGGTTTTGGTTCGATGACAGTAACTGAAACTTCAGCTAAAGAAGGGTGAGCCTCATTTACAAAGGTAACTTCATAGTCGGTGTAGCCTAAATCGGTATTGAGGCAATTTTTGAGTCTATCAAAATCAAAATTCGTATAATCAAAAACCTTGGTTAGATTGTGACCAACTAATTTTCTTGAGCTAACTCCAAAAAGTTGCTCAGTTGATTGATTGATATATCGTATAGTTAGGTCATGATCCAATAATATAATAGCTGTAACCATGTTATCGAGAACATAATCAGCTATGGATGTTAGATTATACATGTTTCTCCCTAATATAATACAACGCACTACATTTGTGCATAATAAGCTCAATTATAGTGCCTGCAAATAATTAGGGCTCACATTTTTATTTTTTACGACCCAAAGCGACACGTAAAACCGAGAATTTAACAGAGTTTGAAGCAAAAATCTTGCCATTTTTTAGAGCCATTTTTACTTGAACAGTATGCTCACCTCTTGGGACACCTTCAACGTCTATACGAGTGGTATTATTAGCTGAGGCGTATAAAGAATTATCAATGAATACTTTTAAGGAAAAGTCTCCTTTTGGTCTTGGATTAATACCAGTAACAACAGTAATAACACCATTGTTTGCTCTTATTACTTGGTCAGGAGTTGGTGATAGCACTGAAAGAATATAGTTGATATTTTGTAGGTTGGTGTTGTTTCTTATATTAATTGGTTTTGGGGTGTATTTTGGAGGAGTGATAGCAGTACTACCAATTTTTTTAGGGGTAGTAATTTGTATAGGCTTAGCACCTTTTTGTTGCACTAGACGCTCTTCATCTCCATAGTGAGACACACCATTTTCATCTACCCATTTATACACGCCAGGCGCAGCTTGTGTAACATTTGCTAGTAAAAAGCAGAAGGTAAAAGATAAAATAGTTATAAAACCTTTCATATTTATTCTCCAATAAAATGAGTTTTACTTAAA
Source organism: uncultured Succinivibrionaceae bacterium (assembly GCA_944393045.1). Taxonomy (GTDB): domain Bacteria; phylum Pseudomonadota; class Gammaproteobacteria; order Enterobacterales; family Succinivibrionaceae; genus HGM20899. The sequence continues at coordinate 76,735 of CALXYT010000003.1, forward strand.
TCGAGCTTCTTTATAAAGAATGCTAATATTTATGTAAATCAATGGAAAGGAATTTTTAGAGGGAGTTCTTTTCTGCATATTACTATGCATCAATAAAAACTAAAAAGCAATCACTCTTTATAGAATAATATTACAGTATGCTTTTGCACATCTCAAGGATAAATTTTAATTTTGCTTAGCGAGGTAACTGTTTTGCATATTTCTTTTGGGTAAAATCTTAAATAGCTTGCTATTTAAATTTATGAGAAAAAGGAAATTACAAATAATAAAACCCACTGATTGTTACAAAGAGTGGGTTTTAAAGTAGAGGAGGTGTAAATCCCCTCGCTCTTTTTAGTGGATTAAACTATAAGTGGACTTATAGTGAGTAGTAAAGTTCAAATTCAGCAGGATGTGGAGTCATACGAACCTTATCTACTTCTTGTTGCTTTAAGTCGCAGTAAGCCTGAATGTAATCTTCTGAGAATACATTACCAGCTGTTAAGAAGTCGTGATCTGCCTTAAGTGCAGCTAAAGCTTCTTCAAGAGAACTACAAACCTGAGGAATCATTGCTTCTTCTTCTGCAGGTAAGTCATATAAGTTCTTATCCATTGCTTCACCTGGATCAATCTTATTGATGATACCGTCAAGACCAGCCATCAACATTGCAGAGAATGCTAAGTATGGGTTAGCCATACAATCTGGGAAACGAACTTCGATTCTTACTGCCTTCTGGCTTGCTACTGCAGGAATACGAATTGAAGCAGAACGGTTACGCGCACTATATGCAAGCATTACTGGAGCTTCGTAACCTGGAACTAATCTCTTATAAGAGTTAGTTGATGGGTTAGTAAATGCGTTTAATGCTTTAGCATGCTTCTTGATACCACCGATGTACCATAAAGCGATCTGAGAAAGCCCGCCATATAATTCACCAGAGAATAAGTTCTTGCCATCTTTACCTAAAGACTGGTGAACATGCATACCTGAACCATTATCACCACAAATTGGCTTAGGCATGAAGGTTACGGTCTTATTGTATTGATCAGCAACATTCCAAACTACATACTTTTCAAGAATAACTTCATCAGCTTTCTTAGTTAAAGTGTTGAACTTAGTTGCAATTTCGTTCTGACCACAAGTAGCAACTTCGTGATGGTGAGCTTCAATCTTAAGCCCCATGTCTTCAAGAACTAGACACATAGCAGAACGGATATCTTGTGAAGAATCAACTGGAGGTACTGGGAAGTAACCACCTTTAACAGCAGGACGATGCCCCTTGTTGCCTTCGTCATATTCACTTGTTGAGTTCCATGCTGCTTCTGGATCATCAATTTCTACCATAGAACCTTTCATCTGGCAACCAAAACGAACATCTTCAAAAATGAAGAATTCTGGTTCTGGTCCAAATAGAGCGTAATCAGCAATACCAGTGCTCTTTAAGTATGCTTCAGCACGCTTTGCAATTGAGCGAGGATCTCGATCGTATCCTTGCATTGTAGTAGGTTCAAGGATATCACAGCGAATAATTACAGTTGGATCACTATAAAAAGGATCTAATTTAGCTGTGTCAGGGTCTGGCATAAGAACCATGTCAGATTCATTAATACCTTTCCATCCAGCAATTGATGAACCATCAAACATTTTGCCTTCAGTGAAAAAATCTTCATCAATACATGAAGATGGGATTGAAATATGATGTTCCTTACCTCTAGTATCGGTGAAACGTAAATCAACGAACTTAGCTTCGGTATCTTTAATTAACTGTAAAACATCAGCTGCAGACATACTTAAAAAACTCCTCCAAAGGGAATAAGATTACGAATTAACTGAATATTGCAATGCTAGAATTATGCCAAGCTTAATAAACACTTTAAAATAGAGGTTTTAAGAATTTTTTAAACTTTTATGTGGCACTAAATAATATTATGTATGCACTATAAAAGAGCAGACGTAATTATTTGGTGCAATTTTATCACAAAGTTGGGCATTTAAAAATCATGAAATTGCCTAATAATAGGTAAAGTTTTGTTTAAATATGGAAAATTATATTATCGAGCATAGAGCTGTAGTTTCTTTTGAATGTTCTTTATAAAAATTTTTCTATACAATTGTAATATTTTGCTATGCAGTTCACACTTAAGATTGTAAAATAACCAAGTTTTTATTATGAACATTCTATAGAGGCTTATATGTTAGAAAAACTTCGTAACATTGCGATCATTGCGCACGTAGACCATGGTAAAACTACTTTGGTTGATAAATTGTTGCGCCAGTCTGGAACTTTGGATCGTTCTTTAGACGGTCAAGAACGTGTAATGGACTCAAATGATATTGAAAAAGAACGAGGTATTACAATTCTTGCTAAAAATACTGCAATAGAATGGCAAGGATACAGAATAAATATTGTAGATACTCCAGGTCATGCTGATTTTGGTGGTGAAGTAGAACGAGTAATGAGTATGGTTGATTCTGTGCTTTTACTTGTAGACGCTGTTGATGGTCCTATGCCTCAGACTCGCTTTGTTACACAAAAAGCATTTAAAGCTGGTTTAAAACCTATAGTTGTTATTAATAAAATTGATAGACCAGGTGCACGTCCAGAATGGGTTATTGATCAAGTATTTGACTTGTTTGATAACTTAGGTGCAACTGATGAACAGCTTGATTTCCCTATTGTATATGCATCAGCATTAAATGGTTGGGCAACATTAGATTTAGATACTCCATCTACTGATATGACCCCATTATTTGAAACTATAATTAAGTGTGTAGAACCTCCAAAGGCAGATCCTCATGGTGAGTTCCAGATGCAAATTTCTCAGCTTGATTACTCTTCTTATGTTGGTGTAATTGGCGTAGGTAGAATTATGCGTGGTAGCGCTAAGCCTAATATGCCAGTAACTATTGTTTCTAAAGAAGGTGAAGAACGTACTGGTAGAATCGGCCAGGTATTAGGTTACTTAGGTTTGGAAAGATCTGAAGTACAAGAAGCACAAGCTGGTGATATCGTTGCTATTACAGGTCTTGGGGAATTAAAGATTTCTGATACAGTGTGTTCACAAAATAAAGTTGAACCACTTCCTCCTCTTACTGTTGATGAACCTACTGTAACAATGACCTTCCAAGTTAATACTTCTCCATTTGCAGGTAAGGAAGGTAAGTTTGTTACTTCAAGAAATATTCTTGAACGTTTACAGACTGAACTAGTTCACAATGTTGCATTAAGAGTAGAAACAACTAACGATCCTGATAAATTTAAGGTTTCTGGTCGTGGCGAACTTCATTTATCAATTCTTATTGAAAATATGAGAAGAGAAGGTTTTGAATTAGCTGTGTCTCGTCCTGAAGTAATTGTTAAGGAAATTAATGGCGTTAAGTGCGAGCCATTAGAAAATCTTACAATTGATGTAGAAGAACAACATCAAGGTCCAGTAATGGAACAATTAGGTATTAGAAAAGCTGATTTGAAAAACATGGTTCCTGATGGAAAGGGTCGTGTAAGACTTGACTATATTATCCCATCAAGAGGTTTAATTGGTTTTCAGACTGAATTTATGACCTTAACTTCTGGTACTGGTTTAATGTATCATACTTTTGACTCATATGGTGAGTGGCGTGGTGCTACTATTGGTCAGCGTAAGAATGGTGTTATGATTTCTAATGCTACTGGGAAAGCTTTAGGTTACGCTATTTGGTATCTACAAGATAGAGGTAGAATGTTCATTGAACATGCTCAAGAAGTTTATGAAGGTCAGATTGTAGGTATTCATAATCGTGATAATGATTTAACTGTAAATTGTTTACGAGGCAAAAAATTAACAAACGTTCGTGCATCAGGTACTGATGAGGCAATCGTGTTAGTTCCTCCAGTTCGTTTATCATTAGAGCAATCATTGGAATTTATTAACGATGATGAATTAGTGGAAATAACTCCAAAGAGCTTAAGACTTAGAAAGAAATTACTTACTGAGTTAGATAGAACTAGAGCCTTCCGTGAAGCCGGTGGTAAAGAAAAAGAATAATTTACTAGATTATTAAAAAATGCCCTTGTAGTTATGATATGTACCCAGAATCCTGGACACATATTTGAACTAGGCTGAACACATGGATGCTACCCTGTATTGCACAGGTGGCATCCATTTTGTTTTTGCCTGAATTCTTTTGTTGTTATAATAATCTATATATTCATCAACTGCTTTTGAAAACTCTTCGAAAGAAGAATAATCTTTCTCATGGCCATAATACATTTCATTTTTTAGTCTTCCAAAGAATGACTCCATTATACAATTATCGTAGCAATTTCCTTTACGTGACATGGATTGGATAATGCCACGCTCTTTTAAAGCATTTCTGAAATAAGCATGTTGATACTGCCAACCTTGATCGGAATGGAATATAAGGCCATCGACAGTTGGAAATTTTTCAAATGCCTTATCAAGCATTCTTGATATCTGTTCAAGATTAGCACTAATGGACAAATCATACGAAATAATCTCGTTTGTATTCATATCTAACACTGGAGACATATAGCACTTCCCCCATGAAAAATTAAATTGAGATACATCACTGGTCCACTTTTGCAATGGAGCAGTTGTGCTGAAATCTCTATTTATTATATTATCTGCAATTTTACCAACTTCTCCTTTATAAGAATGATATTTTTCTTTTGGACGCTTGCCAGGCAATCCAACTTCGTGCATAAGACGCTGTACACGTTTGTGTTTTACTTTATATCCACGATTTACTAATTCTTGATGTACGCGTCTGACACCATATCTTTTCTTATTTTCTTCGAATATTCTTTTTATCTCTTGAAGAATATCTCGGTTTCGCTCTGTGACAAGATCATCCTTATTGATTTCAAAGTAATACGTAGACTTAGCCATACGCATAGCCTGCAAGAGGTGTTTTAGTTTATATCCGTTTTCTCGAAGTTCTTTGATGATTGCTGCTTTTTCGCCTTGAGTCGCGCAGCTTCCTTTTCTTCTCTCAAGGCGATCTCTTTTTTTATTACTTCGATTTCAGCTCTCATATATTCAATTTCAGCCCTTAAGCGTACCAATTCTTCGTATTCAGACTCACTTGGCTTTGGTGGCTTTCTTGTTCCAACTTTCTTCATATCAGGATTCTTTGGTTTACGACCTTTCTTTTTGGATATAAGGCCATTATAACCGTAAATCTTGTAATTGCGTACCCATTGATACAATATACCCTCATTAATTCCAGCATTTAATGCAACTGATTTATTTGATTCTCCTACAATTACTTTAGAAACAAGAAATAACTTTTCTTCTAGTTTCCATACTTTATTTGTTACTTTGTGTCTTAATGCATCTGGCCCTTGAGCTTCTTCGATTCGCATCCATCTACGAACATACTTCCGAAACTCCTCCTTCGATATACCATCTGGAGGTTCTGGAAGAACCCCTTTTCTGTACATCTCAACACATTTTCGTTTGAATTCATAACTATAGCGCATAAAAATACCCTCTTTACTATTTTGTCCAGTAAAGAGGGTACATATCATTAATACAGGGGCTTTTTTATTTTATGATGTAGTACCTAATTGATATTTTAAACATTTGCCACATTATGTTTGGCTTATTGTTTATAATTGATGACTTAAAGTGAATAATTATTTAAAATCTTTAATCACAAATGAAATGTTAGAATATATCATGTTAAAAATTGCAATTAGATAATTTTTGGAACAGAAGTTATGAAAGTAAAAAAGGCGATTATTCCTGTTGCAGGACTTGGAACTAGAATGTTACCAGCAACTAAAGCAATACCAAAAGAAATGTTGCCGGTTGTTGATAAGCCATTAATTCAACATGTTGTGCAAGAATGTATTGATGCTGGTATTAAAGATATAATGCTTGTTACTCATTCATCAAAAATTGCAATTGAAAATCATTTCGATAAATGTTTTGAATTGGAAATGACACTCGAGAAACGTGTAAAAAGACAGTTATTAGAAGAAGTTCAATCAATTTGTCCTCGTGATGTCTCAATTATGCATGTTAGACAAGGTGAGGTAAAAGGTCTAGGTCATGCAATTAGATGTGCTAGGGTAATAATGGAGAATGAGCCTTTTGCTGTCATATTACCTGATGTGTTAATTAATAAATATTCTTGTGATTTGACTAAAAGTAATTTAGCCGAAATGGTGCAAAAGTTTGAAGCAACAGGGATTAGTCAAATCTTAGTTGAAGCAGTTGATCCTGCAATGACTAAAAATTATGGTATTGTTGATTTAGGTGATAAAGATATAGTATTAGCTCCAGGTGAATCAAGAGCAATTTATGGCTTGGTTGAAAAACCAGAACCTGAGGAAAGTCCTTCAAATTATGCAATTGTAGGTAGATATGTGCTAACACCTGAAATTTGGCCGTTATTTGATTTAACACCAATTGGTGCAGGTGGCGAAATTCAATTAACTGATACAATAAGAATGTTATTAAAACATCATCAGATTAATGCAATGTCAATAACTGGTAATTCTTTAGACTGTGGCTCAAAATTAGGATATTTAAAAGCTATTGTTGAATATGCAGGTCTTGATGCAAATTTAGGTAAGGAGTTTGTGCCGTTTGTTAAGGAATTTTTAGGAGAAGCCAAGTAGTGATTTTATACCTACTTTTGGTAAATCAACTAAAGCTAGTTTTTATAGCCCTGTTTAATAGCAGAGATAATCTTGTTCTTTTTTATAGATTCTATCTCTCTATGTTTAATAAGAAAGTTAAAGTATAGAGGGGGTGTTGCATGATAGAGAAGCTTAAAAAAATATATAATTATGGTATTAAAAACTCTGCTTATTTTAGATTATTATATAAAAGAATTACAGATGATGATATCCAGGTACTAGCTTCTTCATTGTCATATACCACTGTCTTATCTTTAGTTCCTGTTATGGCAGTTTTATTAAGTGCCTTTTCATTATTTCCAGGTTTTGAATCTCTAAAAAATGCAATGTTAGATTTTGCGGTTAAAAATCTAATGCCTAATGCAGGAGATATCATAAAAGATTATATAAATGATTTTGTTGCAAATGCGAGTAAAACTACGATTGTAGGGCTACTTGCATTATTTGCTATTTCGCTACTTTTAATTAGAAGAATCGATATAACATTAAATAAGATTTGGCATACAACAAGTCGCCGCCCAAGAATTACTACTTTTGCGGTTTATTGGACGGTTTTAACTCTTGGACCAATTTTATTAGGGATAAGTATTGCTATAACCTCATCTATTGCAGCTGTAAGCTTTTTTGGGGAACAATCCTACTTTTATGGACTTGATACTTACGCCTTAAGCTTTATTCCTAGTATTTTGACTTTTATTATTTTAACCTTAGTTTATTTAGCAGTACCTGTTACTAAAGTAACGTTCTTACAAGCTTGTACTGGCGCACTGGTTGCAACTGTAGCGCAGGATATGGTTCGCCGTTTATTTATGTATTTTATTGTGAACTTCTCTAGTTACGCTCTTATTTATGGGGCATTAGCAGCTATACCAGTAATAATGGTTTGGGTTCATGTAAATTGGTTTGTTGTTTTAGTTGGCGCAGAAATTTCTGCTACAATTAAAGATTTTGGAGAAAGCAAAACTGACGATAATAAATTGATAACAGTTAACTAAGTTAGATTTTTTTGAATGATTTTTAGATAGCCCCTTGATTAAGGGGATTTTCTTATGTATGTTATAGGTAGGTTCTCGAGACTTTTTAGTCTTTTTAATTTATGCATAGATGTGCAAACATCTATGCATTATCTTTTTATATAAGGTTATATCACTGATAATGATCCCTTAGTTTTACTAAGGGATTCAAATGTCACTCCTGAAAACCATAAAAATACCAAGAATAAGTCTTGCTAGATTATCGTATAGAAATAGGCGCTAAACTTGTGTAAAGGTCAAAAAAAAAGACCTATAAGACTCTAAGTTTTTGGTCTCTTAGAAAAGCTTAAAGAGCATTATAAATTCTTACTGTGAACTATTGGAAAAGTAAGGACTACTTAATTTAATACTCCTTTGTTTTGCTTGAGATTATAGATGAGCCTTAATGCAAAGAGCAAAATGGTTTAAAGCTACTTTATAATGCTCTTTTTATATGGTTATCCTGTTGATAAGGCTATCATTAGTTTTCTTCTTGCTCATTTTCTGCATCGGGTATTAGAATTTCATTAAAGCAACTTCCTAAGATAGTATATTTTTGTGGAGCGTCTAAATAGTCGGAAGTAACGCTTAAATATCCTGTAACAGAGTCCTCGATTATATCATCTCCACTAAGTTTTTTATTAAAGAGCACTTTAGCCTTAAAATCACCTGTTAATGCTTTACCGCTAGCTTCAAGTTTACCTAGTCCTTGGATTAAGTTAGCACTAAGGGTAAAGTTCTTAATTTCATCAATTGATGTTTCACATGCTTTATAAGCTTCAATAACACGAGTACAAGAGCTATCTTGGTTTAATTTAGATGCAAAGGTATCAATACTAAAGCCATCTAAAGTAAATAACTTACTCTTGATATTACCAACGATCGTTGATTTATCAATATCAAAATTTTTACCATCGAAGTTTATTAGTTCTAATTTAAGATCTGCACTAAATTTACCAACAATATTACTAAAAATCGGTAAAGGAACATCTGCTAAATCGATACTTGGAGTATTGATGTTAATAAGAAGAGGCTTTTCTTTTGATAAAGGATAAAGCAATGAAAAGTTACCATGAGAGTTGCGCATAATTGCTTTATCGGAAATTAATGATAATTCATCGTTATAGAAAGAACCAATTAGATTAGTATTATATAAGACGTATTCACCAAAACCAAAGGTACCACCTTTAGAATTTAAGTATTTAAAGCTAATTGGAAAAAGGGTATTATCAGAGATAGTTAAAGATTCATATTTATGATGGGTAATATTCTCATCTTCAACACTATCTGCTTGCGATAATTCAGATGAAGCAATTACGTTTTCATCGGCAATTCTAATGTTGCTAGGTTTTCCTTTCTTTAAGTCTTTTATCTCAAAAGTTACCTCACGTAGATGTAATGGCCAATCTTTAAGATAAGATACGATTTCGCAGTCATCACAAGTGAGTTTTTTTATGTATAATTCAGGTGCAAAAGAGGCAATGTTATTTAAATAATCTTCTTTTAACGGTAAGGAGATATCATTAAAACTTAGCTCGTCAAAAAATACTTGTTCACCAATAATTAAAAAGTTAGCATTTAAAAGACCATCGAGGTATTCAGCTTTTATTTTATATCTTAGCGCTCTTTCAAGAGTTTGAGGGGATGTGGTTTCATATTCGGAGGATATAGTACCAGTTCCCAAATTAATACCTTTAAGCTCCAGATTTTCAAAATAACCGTTTATTGTTGCAACGTTAGAGAAGGGTTGAATAATTTGTCCTGTAAAGTCAGATAATTTTACATCTTTGGTTTCTAAGTATATATTTGATACACCTACGGTTGGAATGTTAATATTGTAGCCAAAAGCATTTTCTATTGGAGTTAATTTTATGCCTTTTATTTCTAGGCTTTTAGTAGTTAATGTTTTATCTGTCTTATCTAATAAACCATTTCCTTTGATGTAACCATTAGTAAAATCAAAGTTATATGAAATAAAACAAGCAGCACCAACACATTCGAAGTTTACTTTCGCATCTTTAACATGCTTATCTAAAATAGTAGTTTCATTATATACAATCTCTCCTTTAGTACTTAGAACTAAAGAAAGCAAATCATCTATATTGTAAAGAGTACTTTTACGAGAAGTTTTGTTGATTTTTCTGTATTTTTTAACAGTTTCAAAGTCCAGATTAAAAAATTCTGTTTTATATGATACATTGCCAACCTCAGGTAAAGAGATATTCTTTACCCAAAGTTTTTTAGCAAAAATATCTGGTAATTTAAACCCTTTATGGTTATTAAGGCTCTTTGGAATTTTGGCATTAATAATATCTAATTCTGCTAGATCTAAGGAAAAATCTAAATTAAGAATTTTATCAAGTTTATATTCAGTATAAATTTGCTCAACGCTAATGCCACTTTGGGTTTGTAATCCGTTGATGGAAATTACGTTAGGATAAAAAGGACTGAATTTTACATTATCAATATGTACAGGCTCATCAAGAACATCTGTAAGGTAATCTTCAATAGGATACTTGATAACTAAACCACTTAACAAAAATATTGCTAAGAAAAATGCGCATAATAGAATCCCCAAAAGGTAAACGTATTTTGCCCAAGTTTTATTTTTATCTTTATTAGATTTCACTTAAAGTTTCTCCTTCTGGATACCATCTAGCAAGGATGTCATGAATGAGATTCGGGTAATGATCCGAAATTTGTCTAGCAATATTATTGGCTTGATCAATGATTGAAGCATCTGTTAATAAGTTGGCAACTTTGAAATTCATTGCTCCAGTTTGTTCTGTTCCTAAAAGGTCACCAGGACCTCTAATTTCTAAGTCTTTTTGTGCTAAATAGAAACCATCATTACTATTAATAAGTGTTTGCAGTCTTTCTTTACTTTGCGAAGAGATATTATCATTACAAAGTAAACAGCAATAGGATTCAAGTTTTCCTCTACCAACTCGACCACGTAATTGATGTAGCTGAGCCAAACCATGTCTTTCTGCATTTTCAATAACAATTAAAAAGGCATTTGGCACATTAACCCCGACTTCAATAACTGAAGTTGCAACTAAAATATCAATATTACCATTAGAAAAATTCTGCATTATTGCTTGTTTTTCTTGTTGCTTAAGTTTACCGTGAATTAATGCAATATTAAATTGAGGTAGAGCATGTTGTAGAAATTTTAGGGCGTTTTCTGCATCCTGACAGTCTAAAGTATCGGATTCTTCGATTAAACAGCAGACCCAATAAACTTGATGCCCCTGATTACAATGTACTGCAATACGATCAAGTAATTTTTGTTTAGCGTTAGTTGATAAGAGAAATGTTTTAACAGGAGTTCTACCAGGTGGTAACTCATTAACAATAGAAATGTCCAAATCGTAATAAAGAGTTTGGGCTAAAGTTCTAGGGATAGGAGTTGCTGACATTGAAAGCATATGAGGATGAAAATTGTTTTGTTTGCCTTTTTCTTTAAGTTGTAAACGTTGTTTAACCCCAAATCTATGTTGTTCATCAATAATCATTAAAGCTAAATTATGATAGGTAATATCTTTTTGAAAAATAGCATGAGTACCGATTATTACATCAATATCACCAGATGCTATTTCTTTTATAATTTCTCGTTTTTCTTTTGCTTTAATTTGTCCAACTAAACAAACTGTTTTAAAACCCAATTTTGCAAGTACTTCATTAAAAGAGATTGCATGTTGTTTTGCTAGTATTTCAGTAGGCACCATTACGGCAACTTGAACACCATTACCAATAGCTTGTAGTGTGGCAAGCATGGCAACTAATGTTTTACCAGAACCTACATCACCTTGAACAAGTCTGTTCATAGGGATATCTCTTGTTAAATCATTGCTTATAGCCTCAAAAGCCAGCATTTGAGCATTAGTTGGTTTATAAGGCAGATTTTCAAGAAAAGAAGCATTTAGTTGTGGAACTTTAGGTAATTTAGTTGCACTATTTTGCTTTATGGATTGTTTAAATTTAATCAATCCTAATTGATGAGCGACTAACTCATCTAAGAATATACGTAGTTGTGCAGGATGTTTAAATTCTTTTAATAACTCAATATCTGTACTTTGAGGAGGACAGTGTACTAATGCTAGAGCCTCCGAAAAAGTAAGATTGATATTATCTGGTAATAAATTGCTTGGTATAAGTTCTTCTAAAGGGAACTTTTTTAGCATTTCAACAGCTGAGACAGCATACTTACGCATGGTACTCATCTTTAAGTTTTTTGTAAGATGATATTTAGGCGTAAGATTAGTTGCTTGATCTTCTATGTAGCAAATTTCAGGAGCTGTCATCGATAGTTGGTTATTAAAAATTTTTGCTTTCCCAAAAACTTTTAGTTTTCTTCCATTTTGCAGTTTCATTTTTTGAAATGCTTTTAAATTGAAAAAAACTATTTTAATCCCCCCAGTTTCATCTTCTAAATAGAGATTATACATTTCTTTTTTTAGAGAATTAGTTGTGTAATTCCTAGTAATAATTCCTTCTATAGAAACTGGTTCATCTACGTTTATTAGAGCAATAGGAACTACTTCTGTTCGATCGCTGTAATCATATGGCATGTGCATTAAGAGATCAAAAACAGAATTTATTTTAAGTTGTTTTAAAATAGTTACTCCCTTAGTGCCAATTGATGGTAAATCGTTAATAGAGAGTTCACTTAAGTTCATTCTTCTCCTATAAAAGCTTCTTTAACAGCCACTGAATCCCTAATTTTTTTACTCTGAGTAATATTCTTTTTACTTGTTCTGGATATTGCTCAAAATGTTCCAGTTGATTGGCATTAGTAATATCCATGGTTTTTAATAGTAAATAATTTCTTTCATGTAAAAACTTTGCCAATAAAAGTTGATGAGTATCATGAACTAAAATACCATTTTCTAAATCTAAGCCCCAAGCTCTAGGGTTAAGGTTATTACCAGTAATTAAATGGTAAGAGTTATCTATACTCATGCCTTTTACATGGTAGGTATTATCAGTGTCTTTCCAAAGTTTAACATTTAATAGCTTGTTGTTAATGTAAAATGTATGCATCTTTATGAACTTTTTTAGGTTTTGTTCATAAAGATACGGTATTGCCCCAACTTTATTAAAAGTTTCATCTCTTTTTATATAAAAGTCATTAGCGGATTTATCGCCCACCATAATAGTTACTTTAACATTTCTTGCTAGTGCATGATTAACAGCTACTAGTACACGTCTTGGAAAATTAAAGTATGGGGTGTGAATAAAGATTTCGTTAGTTGCAGAATTTATTAAATTAACAATTGTTTGGTTTAGTTGATTTTTTCTTTTACCAAGCCCAACCAGTGGGGTAATACCAATTTGTTTATCATTAAGAGTATCTGCAATAAAATCATAATGCAAATTAGATAAAATATCTTTTTGCTTTTTAATTTCACCTGTTAATTCTTTATAAGAAGGTAAGTTATTTTTTGTTAAATCAGTAATTGCTTTTGTTTGATGGAAAGCTTTTATACAATAATTGCAGAAAGCATCAGCAAGTTTTTTGGAATCAATTATATGATAGCGATCCATTCTATACTTACTGTAATAGGATAAATAAACATTATTAATACTTGCACCGCTATATAAGAGCGTGTCATCAAAAACAAAACCTTTAAGATGTAGCACCCCAAAGAGTTCTCTTTTTTTTACAGGTATACCAAAAATTTTTACAGTGCCTGAGAATTTTTGAGCCATTTGTTGATACCACACATTGTTGCCAATTTGAGGACCTTTTCCACAAAGACCTCTTTGTGCTCTATGAAAATCGACATATATGGTAATATCAAGATTTGGATTTTTTTCTTGTGCTTGATAGAGTGCAGTTAGTATCTCATTTCCTGCTTCATCATTTTGCAGATATAAAGCGCACATACAGATGCGGTATTTGGCACTATTAATAAGTTCAATAATACGATCTTTAAAAATTTTAGGCTCTTCTAGAATGGAAAGCTCATTTTCATTTACTGTAATTTTTGGTAAACGAGTGATCTTCTTAGCTGATATTATTGTCTCACTTGCACTATTTTCTGTTATAAATCTTTTAAGGTTCATCGCAATCTCAGAATAGATTAGTGTAAAACTAGCTGTTATATAATAGTTGTGTTTCTTGGATTACCAACGTTGTATAAGCTTATATTATATTGCATGATTATGTTTGAATATAGGACTTTTGTTGTATTTTTATATTTAAATTGTTATTTTACAAGAAAGACTAGAAAAATCGCAGCTATTTGATAACAGATATTTTAAATGATACTTGATTATAAGTATTAAATATATTTTTTCGTTTAATTATTCTACTTTAATAGTGTTTTAATGTGTTGTATTATTGTTGAAGTTTTAAAAGGGGGTGAAGCTATCTTTGTTACTTTTGAATTTGCGGGAAGTTTATTAAGGAACGAAGTTAAGTGGCGATATATCTTTATATTAAGATATATAGAAAATTGCACTTTTTAAGCCACTTTCCAAGATATAATAATGTTGCAGTTTTTTATAATATATACATACAAAGAGCTTATTTTTATTAGTAAAAATTTCTAGTCAAGATTATTTTATACTTTTAAAATAATGCGTTAGTGAAAAGTTTAAATTCAAGAGAGTAATAATGACCTCATTGATTGATGTTAAAAATCTTACATTTTCTTATGGAATAAGAAAAATTTACGATAATTTATCGTTAACAATTCCTAAAGGAAAAATTACCGCAATATTAGGTCCTAGTGGTACAGGTAAAACAACATTACTTAAAATTATCGGTGGGCAACTTAAACCTGATTTAGGTGAGGTTCTTTACGATAATATAAATGTTCATAGATTAAATAGAGCTGATTTATATGAACTTCGCACTAGAATGAGTATGCTCTTTCAAAGTGGTGCTCTTTTTACTGAAATGAGTGTATTTGATAATGTAGCATTTCCGATAAGAGAACATACAGACCTGCCAGAAGAGATCATTAGAATTATGGTACTCATGAAATTAGAGGCTGTTGGTCTTCGAGGGGCAGCTTCGCTAATGCCGCAAGAACTTTCTGGTGGTATGGCAAGACGCGCAGCATTAGCTCGTTCAATAGCATTAGATCCTGAACTAATAATGTATGATGAACCTTTTGCTGGGCAAGATCCTATTACCATGGCTGTTTTGGTTAAGTTAATAAAGCATTTAAATGAGACCTTAGGGGTGACTTCTATTATAGTAACTCATGATGTAACTGAAGTGATGTCTATTGCAGATTATATTTATATCTTGTCAGAAGGGAAGGTAATATCATCAGGTACTCCTGAAGAGCTAAAAAAATCAAGAGAGCCTCAGGTTAAACAGTTTATTAATGGTGAGTTTGATGGACCTGTTCCATTTAATTATCCTACCGAAAAAACTTATTTACAGGATTTATAAGATGGGTTTAATTAATTCATTAGGAAGATGGGGGGTTAAGAAGTTATCCTCTTTAGGTAGAGCTACGATAATGCTTTTTTATTCCCTAGTCGGAAAACCACAATTTAGAAAAAATTTTGCACAATTTGTTGAACAGTTATATGTTGTAGGAGTTCAGTCTATAAGTATTATAGTTGTTTCAGGCTTATTTATTGGTATGGTTTTAGGTCTACAAGGTTTTAATGTCTTAGTAGATTTTATGGCAGAAGGTGCGTTAGGTCAGCTAGTGGCATTATCTATAATTAGAGAGCTTGGGCCTGTAGTAGCTGCTTTGTTATTTGCAGGTAGAGCAGGTTCTGCTTTAACTGCTGAAATAGGTTTAAAGAAAGCTACCGAGCAGTTAACTTCACTTGAAATGATGGCAGTAGACCCTTTACGTAGAGTTATAGCCCCTAGATTTTGGGCTGGTTTTGTATCTCTACCATTATTAACTTTAATATTTACCGTAGTAGGTATTTATGGGGGTAAGTTAGTAGGTGTTGATTGGTTAGGTGTTGATGATGGTATCTTCTGGAGTGGTATGCGAGCATCAATTGTGTTCTCTGATGATATTTTGATGTGTTTAATCAAAAGTTTCGTGTTTGCAATTGTTGTTACTTGGATAGCTTTATTTAATGGCTATGACTTAATACCTACTTCTTCAGGTATTAGTAAAGCTACTACTAATACAGTTGTTCAATCTTCGTTAGCTATATTAGGTTTGGATTTTGTGTTAACAGCTGTAATGTTCTAAAAATTAGCAAAGCTGTTAAGATTACTATTATGATGTTATTTTTCTTGAGGAATAAAGGTATCTTCCTATGAAGTTTAATAAATTGGAATTTATTGTTGGTTGTTTTGTATTAGCTGGTATTATTGCTGGCGTTATCTTAGCTTTAAATGTGGCTGGTTTGACATTAAACTTTAATCAAGATACCTATAAGGTAAAAGGGTATTTTGATAATGTCGGTTCTTTAAAATTAAGAGCTCCTGTTAAAATTGGTGGGGTGGTAATTGGTCGAGTTAGTAACATATACGTTGATCCAGAGAAACTAACACCAGTTGTAGAGATGGAAATTCAGGTTAATTACAATAATCTATCGAGTGATAGTAAAGCTTCAATTTTAACTGCTGGCTTAATTGGTGAGCAGTATATAGGCATAACTCCAGGCTTTTATGATGAAGATTTAGGTTCTACTTATTTAAAAGATGGTGATGTTCTTAGTGATACAGGCTCTGCAATAGTATTAGAAGATTTAATAGGAAAGTTTTTGTATAGCTTACAATCAAGTGGAGATGACTCTGCTAAAAAAGAGTAATTAGAGCTAGCTAACTTGTATTATCATGAACTAAATATTTTTTTAGTAGTCTAAAAATATAAAAAAACAAATTTGAGGAATACAAATGTATAATAAGTTTTTAAAAGGAATTGTGGTAGGTTGCTTGGTTTCTTGCTCTCTTGTAATGACTTGTATTTCATTAGCAGAGGAAGGTAAAGTTGTTATTGCTAGAGATCAAGCGGAAAAATCTATTGATGATACTAATCCGTATAAGCTAATAAAGACTTTAGCAGATAGTACTTTTTTAAGTATTAAATTAAATAAAGATAAGCTTTCAGATGCATTAGTTGCTCGTGAAATTATTAATGTTGAATTATTGCCATATATCGATAATAAATATGCATCATATAAAGTTATTGGTGCAAATTTAAAAAATACCACTGAAGAGCAAAGAGTAAAGTTTACTGATGCTTTTACTAAGTATATTGTGGCAACTTATGCTGATGCTTTAAAGAAATATACTAGTCAAACTATTGAAGTTGAAGCAGAGAAACCTGTAAAAGATAAAATCGTTGCAGTTAAAGTTTTTGTAAAAGAAGCTGGCAAACCTGATATTGAGGTTATTTTTAAAATGCGTTTAAATACTCAAACCAAGAAATGGAAAGCCTATGATATGGTGGCTGAAGGCATAAGTTTATTAAGTGCCAAGCAATCCGAACTTACAGGTTTAATAAGACAGCATGGTATTGATTATGTTACTGACTTATTACTTTCTCATGTGAAAAAGACTGTTAGTGGCGCAAGTTCAACTCAATTAAAGTAGCACATAATTGTAAATTATTGTTTGTATAAGAGACTTAGTTATTAAAGTCTCTTATCTTAAATTAGGTTAATAGGAATGTATAAAATAGTAGGTAAATTAGATTCTGCCAAAGTAGTTTCCTTATGGGAAAATAGTAAAGATATTTTTTCTGATAATATGCTCGATCTTACTGAAGTTTCTGAGATAGATTCATCAGGAGTTGCATTTTTAGTTGCTTGGTCTAAACAGCTATCAGGTAATAAATTAGCGATTCAAACTAAAAATCATATTTTAGATAATTGGATAAGGTTATTTAAAATTGCTGAACTATTTAATATTGAAAATGTTGATAATTAGACAGCGCTGACAAATAAGAATTGCTATCCTGTTTCTTTATTGCTTTTTACTATAAAAAACAATAAAATCTGTTCCACAAAATTCCCACTTCTGTTGTAATTTTCTTTAAATTTCCAATTTTGTGCTTAATAATATTTGTCAATTGGTTTTATTTAAGGTTTACTAATATTGGTTATCTTGCTCTTTTATAGAGGCGAGATTTGTATTAATTTTTTTTAATTGTTGAAAAAGAGCATTATGCAAAAATTTAGAATTCAAGGTGGAAAACCACTAATTGGAGAAGTTGAAATATCTGGTGCCAAGAATGCTGCACTACCAATTATTTTTGCCACAATTTTAACAGATGAACCTGTGGTTTTACATAATGTTCCTTTTTTAAAAGATGTACAAACATCTTTTAAGTTATTAGAAATTTTTGGTAAACAAGTCGAAAAAATTGCAGAAGGTTCATACCGAATTACAGGTACAGTATCTAACTATATTGCTCCATATGATTTAGTTAAGACCATGCGAGCTTCAATATTAGCACTAGGCCCATTAACCTCTAAAATGAAAGCCAGTGATGTATCGCTACCAGGTGGTTGTGCAATAGGAGCCAGGCCAGTAAACTTACATACTCATGGTTTATCTTTAATGGGAGCAAATATTGCCATTGAAAATGGTTATATTAAGTCACGTGTAAGTGATAGATTAAAAGGTGCTAATATCAACCTTGATATTATTTCAGTTACTGGTACTGAAAATTTAGTAGTAGCCGCTTCATTAGCTGAAGGTAAAACAATATTACAGAATGTTGCTAAAGAACCTGAAGTTGTTGATTTAGTAAATTTCCTTAAGGAAATGGGGGCTGATATTAAAGGTGAGGGGACTGATGTTATTGAGATTAACGGTAAGGAATCTCTTCATGGGGCAGAATATACTGTTCAGCCTGATAGAATAGAAACTGGTACTTTTTTAGTGGCGGCTGCTGTATCACATGGTTGTATAACTTGCAGAAAGACTGAACCAAAGAATATGCAAGCTGTTATTGCAAAATTAGAAGAATGTGGTGCTAAGATAACTTGTGGAGAGGATTATATTACCCTTGATATGAGGGGAAGAGATATTACTCCAGTAAATATAACAACTGCTCCATATCCTGCATTCCCAACTGATATGCAAGCACAATTTACGTTATTAAATGCTATTGCTCACGGCACTGGAGTTGTAACAGAAACAATTTTTGAAAATAGATTTATGCATGTGCCTGAACTAAATAGAATGGGGGCTAATATCGAGTTACAAGGTAATAGAGCAATTTGTGGTGATTGCGATGGTTTAAGTGGTGCCCAGGTGATGGCAACAGATTTAAGAGCTAGTGCATCATTAGTTATTGCTGGTTTGATTGCTAATGGGGAGACAATAGTAGATCGTATCTATCATATGGATAGAGGATACGAGAAAATAGAACTTAAGTTTAGAGCTCTTGGTGGCAATATTGAACGCATAAGTTAATTTTAGTATCAAGCACAATGTTTATTGTTAGTAGTTTTAAGATAAGGTTATATTGTGGAAAAAAGCTTAAAAAATTACAACACATTTAAGATGGATGTAAAGGCAAAATATATTTTTGAACTAACTGATTTTGCAATGTTTCCTAAAATTTTAGAAACTATAAAGAAAGAAGATTTGCCATTTGTAGTATTAGGTCAAGGTTCTGATGTGCTATTTACTGAAGATTATAATGGGGTTGTCATTATAAATAAATTAAAGGGCATGGAATTTTCTGAAGATCTAAACTACTATTTTGTTAAATTACAAGCAGGTGAAAACTTTCATGTAGCAATTGAAACATGTATGAAGCGAGGTATTTACGGACTAGAAAACCTTGCTTTAATTCCTGGCACAGCAGGTGGTGCTCCAATCCAGAATTTTGGGGCTTATGGTGTAAGTTTTTCAGATTTTTGTAGATACGTTGAAGTTTTAGATTTAAAGGATAATAAGTTAGATCGTATTTGGGCTAAAGATTGTGATTTCGGCTATCGAACAAGTGTTTTTAAATCTAATCCAGAGTTCAAGAATAGATATATAGTAACAGCTGTTGAATTAAAAATTCCAAAGGAATGGACACCAAGAACTTCTTATAATGTCTTTAAAAATAAAGAATTTAAGACACCAAAGGAAATTTTTGATTTTGTATGTCAGATAAGACAAGAAAAATTACCTAATCCTAAAGATATTCCAAATGCAGGAAGTTTTTTTAAAAATCCATATGTTTCGAAGGATGTTTTTGAAAAATTAATACAGAAATTCCCTACAATGCCTTATTTTGAGACTAATGATGCAGGTGAAGTAAAAATTGCTGCGGGTTGGTTAATTGATAAAGCAGGATGCAAAGGATTAAAAATGGGAAACGCAGGAACATACGAAAAACAAGCTTTAGTGTTAGTTAATTATGGCGATGCTACTCCTCAAGAAATTTTGCAAGTTGCCAAGTTTGTTCAAAATAAAGTACAAGAAACGTTTGGGGTATTATTAGAACCTGAAGTAAGAATCTACGGGAGTACTACTGAATGTCAAGTAAACCAATAGTTTTTGATGAATGTGATACATCAATTATAAAAATATTAGCAGATCAGAAATTTCATTCAAGCGTAAGTCTTGCACAATCTTTAGCTGTAAATTCAGGTTTAATAACTTATAGAATTAAAAGATTGGAAAAATATGGATTAAAGTTTGGTGGGGTTAGTGGCAACGGCTTTAAATTATTAGATAAAATTCAAGTGCTAGATCGTAATTGTGATTTCTTTAAAAATCCAAAAAACTTTAAATTTGAGTATTTTGATGTTGTAGATTCAACCAACGATTGTTTGCTTTATCATAAGCAAAAACAAGATCTAATGGTTGCATATGCAGAATATCAAACAAAAGCCAAAGGTCGAAATGGTAAAGAATTTTGTTGCGTCTATGGGCAACAATTAACATTTTCTATTGGAGTGTTCTTTGTCGATATAACGCAAATTTTAGGGCTTAGTATTGCTATTGGTGTTGCAGTTTTAAGAAGCTTAGAATCTTTAAATCTTGGGTTAAAGATAAAATGGCCTAATGATATATATGCTAATGGTGAAAAAATATGTGGCATCTTAGTGGATACCGTAACAACAAGAGAAGGCGTTTGGGCTGTTGTTGGGATAGGCTTAAATATTGCTCACAATTTTTTGGAAGGCTGTAATATTAAAGATGGTAAAAAGGTAACTTCCATAGAAGATTATTTATATAAGTCAAATGTTGGTACTAAGCCATTTGGGAAAAACAATAATGGCGAGAGTTTTTCTATAGATAAAACAGAGATATTTAAAAAAATCTTAACTGAGGTTATTGATGCAATATTAGTTTTTCGTAAAGAAGGTTTATCTCCATTTATTGCTGATTACGATAAGAACTCGCTCTATTACGACCAAGAAGTAAAATTAATATCACCAACAACTGAATTGATTGGCATAAATAAAGGTATAAATAGTATAGGCTCAATTTTGCTAGAAACTAATAAAGGTATTGTTGAAGTTCCTAGCGGCGAAATGAGTTTAAGACCATTGGAAAGTTAAATAATTCGCATGTAGTTTCTGTTGCTGTTGGTACATTATTTTTTAATTCTAATGTTTTTGATTTTATGATTACTATCTTTAGTAATAATTAAATCAGCTCTTTCCTTCGTTGGTTCTATATGTTCCTTAAGGTTTACTAAATTTATAGTTTTCCAGGTGTTTTGGGCTATTGAAATAGCTTTATCATCTGGAACATCCTTATATTTATAATAGAAGGATGAAGGGTTATTCATTCCTTCTTTGCGTAGTTTATTAAATCTATCTAAATACCATTTTTGCAGATCCGATTCATTAGCATCAAGGTAGATTGTTAGATCAAGGTAATCATATACATAATGGGTATGATGAGTTTGTGACTTAATGTTTTCTCCTTGAAGAATATTAAGCCCCTCAAGGATAATTATATCTGGTTTATCAATGATTATATATTCATCTGGAATTATGTCATAAACAACGTGTGAATATATCGGAACTTTAAGATTCCTCTTTCCAGCCCTGAGATTTGCTAGAAATGAAATAAGATTTCTTAAATCATATGATACAGGAAAACCTTTTTTATTTAGGATATCTCTTTCGATTAGAATCTTATTAGGGTATAAAAAATTATCAGTAGAGATAATTTGAACGGTTGGAGAATACTCCCACAGCTCAATAAGATTTTTTAATAAAGAGGCTGTAGTTGTTTTACCGGCAGAGACAGATCCTGCTAACCCAATAATAAAAGGTGTTTGTGTTAAATCTGTAACTTTTATAAGGTTTGATATGAGTTTTCTACGAATAGCCCATTCTTTATAATATAAAGATATAAGTTGGCTCATTGGTAGATAAATATCAATAATTTCAGATTTTGGGATATATGAAAATTCTGTAGTTATTTTATTTAATGCACTTTCATGCAAATCATATTTTATAGCATCAGACCAGATATTTCTGCCAGTATTGATATATTGGTTATCTAATTGACTTAAATAAATTTCAAAATTTGCAATACTCATAAAAAACTCAAAATCTAAAAAACATTATGTGGTACAAATTATATAAGAAAATTGATCATTTGAAAAATATTGATAAAGTTTAAGTGAATGATATAAAGCTTAACTGAACTATAAAATAAAGTGTTGGAAAAGCAAAGACAACGCGTATTGTACATTAATTGTACAAAATTGCAGTTTTACCTCAAAACAATGCATTTTTTTAAAGTAAAAACTTGCAAATGATAATATTTTAATGTAGTATGCGCACAACTAAGTTTTTAAGTTTGTTACTTGGGAGGGGTTCCCGAGCGGTCAAAGGGAGCAGACTGTAAATCTGCCGACTCTGTCTTCGAAGGTTCGAATCCTTCTCCCTCCACCATGCTAACAAAAACCATGAGCGGGCATCGTATAATGGTTCTTACCCAAGCCTTCCAAGCTTGTGATGCGGGTTCGATTCCCGCTGCCCGCTCCATTATGCTTTTTAATTTCTTAATCGTCAATCAACTGTGGTGAATGAAGCCTACAGTTATCACCGATAATTAGAGGAAACGGTATGTCAAAGGAAAAGTTTGAACGTACAAAAACACACGTAAACGTAGGTACAATCGGCCACGTTGACCATGGTAAGACT
>CALXYT010000004.1 GCA_944393045.1 uncultured Succinivibrionaceae bacterium
TGAAATAAAATAAAAAACTCCTGAGTACTAGAGCACTCAAGAGTTCTTTGGTTAAACTTTTAAATTAGCAGAGATCAGCATCTATACAAGTAGAATTAGTATTATCTCGCTCCCAATCAACTATACCATTATCAACAGCACCAAATTTAGGAACAAGAACATATGTCTTACTACCTAAACCATTGGTACTAACTGCAGTTGCAGTAATTGTTGCATCTGTTACATCAATGTTAGCAACATATTTAGTTGCATAATCAGTGCTATTACCAATTCTCCAGCCGTTACCTTTCCCACCGTTACCACATGTTGATGCAGTAATAGTTGCACTTGCAGAAAAAGTTGGACCTACATCAAAGATACATAATTCCACTTGCTTCTTAACACCATCAACAGCCTGAATAACTTCAGTAAAACGGGCACGAGCCATATATTTAGCATATGCAGGAAGAGCAATAGCAGCTAAAATACCGATGATTGCGATTACAATCATTAATTGCAATAAAATTGTATAAAATTTGCACACAAATTCACAAGAAATTCTAAAAAGTTGTGAGTTCTTTAAAAGTACAATTTCTATAGTTTTTTTTTAGTAATTGATTTTTAGTGATTTTTTTGGCAGCTAAATAATTTCTTTGTATGAATGGTTGGAGTTATCCATAGTTTGAAAATAATTGCAAACAGTTAAGTTATTAACAGGATATTTGGATCGTTATTTAGTGTTATAGAAATCTGTTTTTAGTAAAAAACATCGATGCTTTTTGATTGTAAATTGAAGCAATAAGGGAGTAAGAATTTTAAATTTTAAGTTTTAACTTAAATTGTGATTTATAACACTTACGTTTTAAGGATTGATGTATATAATTCAAAGAGTGTTAACAAATGATTTTATCTATGTTAAGGATAATGAACATGTATAAGAAACTTCTTTTAGCTGCAATTACTGCAGGTACTTTATCTTTAGTTGGCTGTTCTTCTGGTGGAGCAGGTGATTCTTCAGCAGCTGACGGTGGTGCAGATGTATTTGGTACTCCAATTTATTTACGTGGTGAAATGAATGATTGGAATGCTCAGAGTAAGTACTTGATTAAGAAAGTAAGTGATAAGGTTTATGTTGCAACTGCAGAGTTAAAGGTAGACTGGGCTCCATATAAGTTTAAGTTTGCTGATGCTGGTTGGTCTTCAGGTACTAACTTCGGTTATAGAGATCAGCCTGGGGTATTTGAATGGGGTGGTGAACCAGTTATTTTAAATCCTAAGTCTGTATTTGAAGAAGTTAAGGTAACTCCTCCAGCTGATGGTTTATATGACTTCTACCTTGATGTATCTGGTACAGATCCAGTAACTTACGTAAAAGAACACGGTAAGTAATCTTTGGTAAATAAATAGATTAGTAAAATCCACATAGCAATATGTGGATTTTTCATATTAATTGCTTAAGAGGTCAAATATGCAATCAAGTATTGGTATTGATCAGTATATAGATTTTATTGCTATTGATTTAGGTTTATCTAAAGCAACACAAGCAACGTATAAGACTCAAGTTGTTTTTTTTATAAAGTATCTATATAAGCATAATATTTCCTTAAATGAATTTAAGGAAGATGATATACATGCTTATATTAGAGAAAAACAACATGAAGATGATTTAACCTCCTGCAGTGTCAATTTAGTTCTTTCGGCGATTAAATCGTTTGTACGCTATCAACTAGCCGAAAAAATAAGATCAGATGATCCTTTTTTAAATTATGAGTTCCCTAAACTTGCCCAGCGTATCCCAAAAATTTTAAATAATGAAATGATGAAGAAAATCTTAAATGAACCAAAAGAAACTGATTTTCTTGAATTTAGGGATAAGGTTCTTATGGCTCTTTTATATGCAACAGGGCTGCGTTCTCAGGAGTTAATAAGCTTAAAATTCCAAAATGTAAATTTTGAGGAAGGATTTTTAAGAGTCATAGGAAAAGGTGATAAAGAAAGAATGGTGCCTATTGCTTCTGTTGTAATGGATTTGTTTAAAAAATATATAGCTTTTGCTAAAAGTAAAGGTATCGTTTTTAAAGGACAGTATTTGTTTCCTTCTTCTCGATCAGATTCGCATATTACCAGACAAACATTATTTTATCGCATAAGAAATTATGCTAAACGAGCAGGCTTAAATCCCTTACCATCAGCTCATATCTTTAGACATGCATTTGCTACGCATTTATTGAATAATGGAGCGGATTTAGCAACCGTACAAATGCTTTTAGGCCATTCTAGTTTAAATACCACTGAAATCTATACTCATGTTGCCAGTAAGAGACTTCATGAGGTCTTTAAGAAAGCTCATCCAAGATCATAATGATGTTGGTGAGGTTTAGATAGGTGTATTATTGCAAAAAAACACCTCATAATGGGGTATTTCCATAAAGAGGTGTTTTTAAGTAAAATATTAAGTTTCTTGAGCTAATTTATGTTCAAGATAATGGATATTAAAGCCACCTTTATTGAAAGCTTCATCTTCCATTAGGTTTTGCAGAAGTTGGATGTTGGTCTTAATACCATCGATAACAAGTTCATGTAAAGCTTGATGCATACGAGCAATAGCTAAAGCACGATTATCGTTATAGGCAATAAGTTTACCAATCATTGAATCGTAGAAAGGTGGAACAACGTAATTTTCATAGATGTGTGAATCCCAACGAATTCCAGGACCGCCTGGAGTATGTAAGCGAGTAATCTTACCAGGTGCCGGAATAAAGGTCTTAGGATCTTCAGCATTTATACGACATTCAATGGCATGACCTTTTAATTTAACATCTGATTGTTTGAAGGTTAGATAGTTGCCACCAGCAATTTTAAGCTGTTCTTTTACAATATCAATGCCTGTAACAAGTTCAGTGATAGGGTGTTCTACCTGTACACGAGTATTCATCTCGATAAAGAAGAATTGACCATTCTCATATAAAAATTCAAAGGTACCAGCACCACGATAGCCTATTTCTACACAAGCACGAGCACAACGTTCACCGATATCTCGGCGTTGCTCTTCTGTAATGCCTGGTGCAGGAGCTTCTTCGATAACCTTCTGGTTTCTTCTTTGCATTGAACAATCACGTTCACCAAGGTAAACAGCATGTCCCATACCATCAGAAAGTAATTGGAACTCTATATGTCTAGGATTTTCCAAGAACTTTTCCATAAAAACATTTGGGTTATTAAAGAAGTTATCAGCTTCACGAGAGGTAAGAGCGATAGAGTCGATTAGCTCTTCTTCTTTACGAACAACTCGCATGCCTCGACCACCGCCACCACCAGCAGCTTTAATAATTACCGGATAACCAATTTCACGAGCCAGTCTCTTATTTTCTTCAGCGTTATCTGAAAGCACACCAGTGCCTGGAACACAAGGAACCCCAGCAGCTTCCATTGCTTCAATTGCTGATACTTTATCACCCATTAAACGAATGGTTTCAGGTCTAGGACCGATAAAAATAAAACCAGAACGTTCAACTACTTCAGCAAATTCGGCATTTTCAGATAAGAAGCCGTATCCTGGATGAATAGCATTAGCTCCTGTAACCTCAGCAGCAGCAATAAGTGAAGGAATGTTGAGATATGATTCTTTTGCAGGAGCAGGACCTATACAAATAGTTTCATCAGCTAACTTTACATGTTTTAAATCACGATCAGCTGTTGAGTGGACTGCGACAGTCTTAATGCCCATTTCTTTACAAGCTCTAAGAATTCTTAGAGCAATTTCACCACGGTTAGCAATTAATACCTTATCAATCTTTGGCATTTAAGAACTCTCTTAATTATTCAATGATAAATAATGGTTGATCAAATTCTACTGTAGCACCGTTTTCTACAAGAATCTTCTTTACTACGCCTGACTTATCAGCTGCAATTTGATTCATCATCTTCATTGCTTCGATAATACAAACAGTTTGACCTTCCTTAACAGTAGCACCTTCTTCCACAAAAGATGGGCTTTCAGGATTAGCTGCACGATAGAAGGTACCAACCATTGGTGATTTCATTACATGACCAGAAACTGGTTCTTCAGCTTTGGAGGCAGGTTCAATAGCTTCAAAATTAGCAGGCTGATGTGCAACAACAGCTGGTGCTGGAGTAAATGTAGGTGCAACAGGAGCTGCAATTACTTCTGGAGCACTTCTAGTGATTTTAATTTGTTCTTCACCTTCTTTAAGTTCAAGTTCGGTGATGTCAGATTCTGAAACAATTTTAATTAGTTTAGAAATTTTTTGGATATCAATTTGCATGCTCAATCTCTTCTATTAGAGGCTTTATTGAATTTTTTTAATAGCTGCGCGTAGTGCATATTCGTAGCCATCAGGTCCAAATCCACATATTACCCCAGTTGCAATATCGGACAAAAATGAATGATGTCGAAATTCTTCTCTTGCATGAACATTGGAAATATGAACTTCAAAGAAAGGAATTCTAACGGCTAACAAGGCATCGCGAATGGCAACGCTTGTGTGTGTAAAGGCGGCAGGATTTATGATAATGTAATCTACCTTACCAAATACACTGTGTATTTTATTAATAATTTCAAACTCAGCATTAGACTGAAAATCTATCAGATCAATATTAAAAGATTTGGCTATAGTGTGTAAATTATCAATTATTGCTTGTAAGCTTAAATCGCCATATATCCCTGGTTCACGAACGCCAAGCATATTTAAGTTTGGCCCATTAAGAAGCAAAATTTTTTTCTGGCTCATTTAGGAGTACACTCGCTAATTTAATATTTGATAAAAATAGAAAATCCAGTAATTAATACATTCTACATAAAAAAGCAGGGAATAAGTAGGGGTAAAACGGTTTTTGATGAAAAAAAGTGTAAATTTCTCACAAAAAGCTCTTTTTTTAGCCTTATAAGTCGTTTTGATAACTAGCTATAAAAAAGTCTTAATTTGCTTTAGATTGTTGAAAAATTTTTGAGTACTACTATTATTTTGTTTGATAAATAAGTAAAATATAAGTAGTTTTTTAAGGTGACCTGTTAACACCTTTGTAATTTACCATTGAATGGAGATTTAAATGCTTAATCAGGCTGAAAATATTGCAAGCTATGATCCAGAATTATGGGATGCAATAGCAAGTGAAAATACTCGTCAAGAAGAACATATTGAACTTATCGCTTCTGAAAACTACGTTAGTAAGTGTGTAATGGAAGCTCAAGGTTCACAGCTCACTAATAAGTATGCTGAAGGTTATCCTGGAAAGAGATACTATGGCGGTTGTGAATTTGTAGATAAGGTTGAAACTTTGGCTATTGAACGTGCTAAGGCTTTATTTGGGGCTGATTACGCAAATGTTCAACCACATTCAGGCTCTCAGGCAAATGCTGCTGTATATATGGCTTTAGTTCAGCCAGGTGATACAGTAATGGGTATGAGTTTAGCTCATGGTGGTCATTTAACTCATGGTGCATCAGTAAGTTTTTCAGGTAAGATTTATCACTCTGTTCAGTATGGTGTAGATAGCAACGGTAATATCGATTATGATGATGTATTAGCTAAAGCTAAAGAATGTCAGCCAAAATTGATTGTTGCAGGTTTCTCTGCTTATAGTGGTATTGTTGATTGGGCTAAAATGCGTGAAATTGCAGATGCAGTTGGGGCGTATTTATTTGTTGATATGGCTCATGTTGCAGGTTTAGTAGCAGCAGGTCTTTATCCAAATCCATTACCTTATGCTCATGTAGTAACTTCTACAACTCATAAGACCTTAGGAGGTCCTCGTGGTGGTTTAATCCTTTCAAGCTGTGGTGATGAAACTATCTATAAGAAGTTAAATTCAACAATTTTCCCAGGTACTCAAGGTGGTCCTTTAATGCATGTAATTGCAGCTAAGGCAGTAGCATTCAAAGAAGCTATGGAACCTGAATATAAAGAATATCAGGCTCAAATCTTAAAGAATGCCAAGGCAATGGTTAAGGTTTTCTTAGACCGTGGTTATAAGATTGTATCTGGTGGTACACATGATCACTTATTCTTAGTTGATTTAATTGAACGTGAATATTCTGGTAAGGATGCAGATGCCGCTTTAGGTAGAGCAAATATTACTGTAAATAAGAACTCAGTACCTAATGATCCACGTTCCCCATTTGTAACCTCAGGTTTAAGAATTGGTACTCCTGCTGTTACTCGCCGTGGTTTAAAGGAAGCTGATGTTGCAGAACTTGCATCATGGATGTGCGATATCCTTGATAACATGGGTAATGCTGATGTTGAAAGCCAGGTTAAAGAAAAGGTAATTGCTTTATGTAAGCGCTTCCCTGTTTACGCTAAGTAGTATTGCTTAATTCATTGCCAAAGTTTAAATTCTTTCTTTTGCGAAAGGATATATGTAAGGAGCCTTGGCAAGTTTGGTGGATTTTTGGGAAAATCTCCGACAAGAAGAAACTCTGATAGCTATTGATCAGAGTTTTTTCTTTTTTCGTACCAAATTTTTAGTGAAAGATAATTTTTTGCGAACTGCTAAATATAATCTTTTAAAATATTATTGTATAATCTAATCGGTACTTTCTTAGTAGTTTTTAGAAGTGAAGTAAATTATATTTAGTTATCTTTTAAAGGTGAGTATTATGCACTGTCCTTTTTGTCATGCCGTAGATACAAAGGTTATTGATACAAGATTAATTTCAGAAGGTGAACACGTTAAACGTAGAAGGCAGTGCTTATCCTGTCATGAAAGGTTCACCACTATCGAAAAACCTGAACTAATTATGCCTAATGTAATTAAGCATGATGGTTCAAGAGAGCCATTTAATGAAGATAAATTACGTAAAGGCATGAAACACGCTTTAGAAAAACGTCCTGTAAGTACTGAGGAATTTGAGAACGCAGTCAATAGAATTTTGTCAAAAATGCGTGGTACTTGTGAAAGAGAGGTAATCTCTAGTTACATAGGTCAATGCGTAATGGAAGAGCTTAGAGAGCTTGATCCTGTGGCTTATATTCGTTTTTCTTCAGTATATTCAAGTTTTGATGATATTCAAGATTTTGCTACAGCTATTGAGCGTTTTATACAAAGTGAAGAGGAACGTAAGAAAGCTAAAGCAGAAGGTGTTGAGGTTGAAAAGAAGAAAGAAGAACCTAAAACACCTACTTATAGACTTTAATATCGTTTTTTCATGTTGTAATAAGGAGCTTAGATGATTACCGAGGTAGATAATGAATTTATGAAGCAGGCTTTTGCGCTTGCTAAGCACGGTCTATACACTACAGCTCCTAATCCTTGCGTAGGTTGTGTCATAGTTAAGGATAATAAAGTAATTGGTCAAGGGTACCATGAGTGTGCTGGTATGCCACATGCTGAAGTTATGGCTATGCGCAGTGCATCAGGTCAAGATTTAACAGGTGCTACTGTTTATGTTTCTTTAGAGCCTTGTTCTCATTATGGTTTAACCCCCCCATGTGCTAAGGCTCTAGTAGATGCAAAAGTTGCTCGTGTGCTTTGTGGTACAACTGATCCTAATCCTTTAGTTAGTGGTAAAGGTATAGCGATTTTACGAGAAGGTGGTATTGAGGTTGAGGTTTTTGCTTGGGAAGATGAGCAATGGCAATTAAATAAAGCATTTTTATATGCCATGGAACACCAGAAGGCATTTGTAACTGTAAAATTTGGGATGAGTTTAGATGCCAAACTTGCCTTAAAAAATGGTGCTAGTAAATGGATTACCTCAGATGCTTCAAGATCTGATGTGCAGCGTCTTAGAGTTTTACATCAAGCAATTTTAACCTCTGCAAGCACTGTTTTAGCTGATGATCCTTCTCTTAATATCCGATATGAACAATTACCGGTAGCAGTTACTACTGATTATCCTAAAGATTCTGTGCGTCAGCCCTTAAAAGTGGTTGTAGATACCAAAGGAAGATTGACGGGAAAAGAAAAGATTTTTTCCAGAGGTGGTGATGTCTGGGTTATAAGATTAAGTGAAAGTGATAAAGTCATTGAAGAGTCTTTTTTAGATAACCCAAAAGCCAAAATAGTTGCAATACCTAAGGTTAATGGTACAGAAGAAGTAGATTTTCAGGTATTATTAGCGCAATTGCATTTACATAAAATTAGAAGTGTTTTAGTTGAGGCTGGTGGCAATTTTGTTAATAGTTTATTTGCGCAAAAAGCCGTAAATGAGTTAATTACTTATGTTGCTCCAAAAATTTTAGGAACTGATGCAATTGATGCGTTTAAAGTAGATGGTATTACCAATTTGGCGTTGGTTGCCAATTATACATTAGAAGATGTATGTAAAATAGGTAATGATGTAAGATTAACATATAAAATAGATTAAGAATATTAATTAGATTAGATAAGTAGAGCTTGTGTAATGTTTACTGGAATAGTTCAAGGTTTAGGAGTTATAAGCGATATTATTGCATCGGGTGATGGAGCAAAAATCAAGGTTAAATCAGAAAACTTTTCTTTAGAAGGTGTGCAAATTGGTGATTCTATTGCTTGTAATGGTGTTTGCCTTACGGTAGTTGAATTATTTGACCAGGGATTTTGGGCTGATATGTCCCATGAGACTATGGACTGCACTATTTTTAAGAATGCCAGAAGAGGATTAAAACTAAATCTAGAACAAGCTTTAACACCTTTATCACATCTAGGTGGTCATATTGTGCAAGGGCACGTTGATGGGGTAGGTATAATAGATAGTGTTATAAAAAAAGATAACGTAATGGATGTTTGGATAATAGCACCAAACAATATTGCAAAATATATCGCTAAGAAAGGATCTATTACTGTTGATGGTATAAGTCTTACGGTAAATGATGTGGTTAATTCATCATTTAGACTTACTTTAATTCCTCATACTCATGCGATTACCACTTCCGATGATTGGGTAAAGGGGCAAGAAGTAAACCTTGAGGTCGATGTATTGGCAAGATATTTAGAAAGATTAGTAGAAACTAAAGATAATCCTCAAAATAATAAAGTAAATAACCTTAGTAAAGAGCTATTGATGCAAAATGGATTTTTTTAAAAATAGAAATCAAGATTAGTGATTTATAGAAATATTTACTTATAATTGTGATCAATAATTTAAAAAAAATTGTTTTAGCTTGACGGTTGTCATTATAAGACTTTAATCTTACAATATTGATTTTTTTATGTGCATGATGTTTGATAACATTATGCTGTGTATAATAACAAGCAAAGGTACTTTATTACCAGTTTTTCTGGGGCTATAAAATGATTGAAATGGTTTGATAGGTCACCTTTGAAATGCTTGCTTTAAGTTATATCTTAGAGTATGCGTAACATGGATTGGATAGATACAAGCAGGGATCTTTATGATTTTAAAAAAACTAGGAGTTTTTGCGGCAGCTGTTTCAGTGTTTTTGGCAACAGCTTCGTTAGCAGATACGTTGGAAGTTAAAGAAAACTATCCAACAAAGTATGTTGTAAAAAAAGGTGATACACTTTGGGATATTTCTGCAAAGTTCCTAAAGAAACCATGGTATTGGCCTAAGATTTGGCATGTTAACCCTCAGGTAGACGATCCTCATTGGATTTATCCTGGTGATGTATTAACATTGGTATGGATTGATGGTAAGCCATATTTACAAAGAGCTACTCCAGCACCTAAGAATGTTCCTCCTGTTCAGACTATCGATACTGAAACTATTAAGAGTTTCTTAAAGCACGATATTATTTTACCAGCAGATGATGATGAATTAGAACGTATTCCATTTGTAATGGGTGATAATGACGGTCATAATTATATGGCTGAAACTAAAGATATTTACATTCGCGGTAAATTGGATCAGGGTAAGCAGTACGGTGTTTATCATAAGGGTGAACTCTTAAAAGATGAAGATGGTAAAGCTCTTGGTTATAAGGCTGAGTTTGTAGGTGTGGTTCTTGGTGGTAAGGAATACCCTAATGTAATTAACAAGGCTTATTTGGTTAAGAATCAAAGTGCTGTAACAGTAGGTGATTATGTATTACCATTAGGTGATGACACTGGATATAGTTTATACTTTACACCAAAGCCAGCTACTGTTGATGCAACAGTAATTGCTCTTCCAAACACTGTAATGGCTGCAGGTCACTACGATACAGTAATTTTAAGTAAGGGATCTGCCAGTGGTGTTAAGGTAGGTGATGTATATAGCATTACTAAACCTGGTCAGGTTATGGTAGGTCGTACCGCTGAGGATATGGAATATGCAACAATGGCATCGGCTGGTAGACAGCTTAATGCTTTAAGATCAAATATTTTACCTGATGATCAAGTTGCTCAAGTATTAGTTTATAGAACTTATAATAGCGTATCATTAGCTATTGTAATGGTTGGTAAACAAGGTGTTAAAGTAGGTTATAAGGCAGTAAAGCCAGAATAATATAATTTTACTTCTATCAAGAGACGCTACGATTGTATAATTGTGGCGTTTCTTCTTTTTTTACGAGGTAAAAATGGCACAGTTAGATGATGAGCAAAGAACTATTATCAATGATTCTTCTTGTGAAGAACAATTAGGTGTTTGTCCTCTATGCGGAGGGGAGCTTAAGCTTTATCAAACTAAAAAAGGGGTAATGGTTGGTTGTTTAAATTATCCAAACTGTAGGTATATTCGTGCTTATAATCAGCAATATGTACAAATTGAATTTGTAACAAAAAAAGCATGCCCTTTATGTGGAGGTTTGTTAGCTGTTAAAAGTGGTAGATTTGGCTATTTTATTGGTTGCACAAATTTTCCACAATGTCAGTATATATATAAGGATAATACTGAGGAGAAGGTGCAATGTCCTGAATGTGGTGCGAATTTGCAAGTTAGAAAAACTCGTTTTAATAAAGTATTCTGGGGGTGTAGCAATTACCCAAAGTGCAAATTTACGGTTCATTTTAAGCCAATAGCCCAATCTTGTAGTAAGTGTGGCTATGCTATCATGTTTGAAAAGCAAGATAAAAAGGGTCGTTATTGCTATTGCCCTAATTGTAAAACTCGCTACTATAAATAATTCATTGTAATAATTGCTTACTTCCTTGCGTTAATTTTAGTACAATACAGTTATTTAAAAAATTTAATTTCGGAGTCGTTATGAGTAAGGGTTTTGTGGCAATTTTAATGGGATCAGATTCTGATTTACCTGTTGTTGAAAATACTATTAATGTTTTAAAAGGCTTTGGTATAAAAGTTGAGGTAAAAGTTACTAGTGCTCATCGTACACCAAAGGAAACACAGGCATTTGTTGCTGATGCAGAGGCTAGAGGCTGTCAGGTATTTATTTGTGCTGCAGGTTTAGCAGCTCATTTAGCAGGTGCGGTTGCTGCTAATACTATTAGACCTGTAATTGGTATTCCCGTTGATTGCGGTCCATTAAGTGGTGTTGATGCGTTATATTCAACAGTTATGATGCCAGGTGGTATTCCAGTTGCTACCGTTGCAGTAGGTAAGGCAGGTGCTAAAAATGCTGGTTTCTTAGCTGCTCAAATTATGGCTTTATCTGATAAGGAACTTGAAAAGTTAGTATTAGCAGACAGAGAAAAGAGTGCTCAAGAAGTTATTAAGAAAGATAAAGCTTTACAAGAAAAATTAAAGTCAATCAATGAATAGCGTTGATGAAATTCAAAGAGCTGCTCAAGTTATTAAACAAGGAGGAATTGTAGCCTATCCTACCGAAGCGGTTTTTGGGATAGGTTGCGATCCTTTAAATGAGCAAGCTTTATTGCGCATTATTTCTTTAAAGGCGCGCGATCCTAAAAAAGGGTTAATTTTAGTTGGTGGTACGATTGAGCATATAAAGCCATTTGTTGATTTAACTAAGGTACCACAAGCTGTATTAGCCCAAATCAATTCAGTATGGCCAGGTCCCTATACTTACGTCATGCCAGCATCAGATTTAGCATCATATTTTTTAAAAGGTGGTAGAAGTACTATTGCTGTTAGAGTATCGGCTCATAGTGCTGTGCAACAGATATGTGCTCAAACTAATGGTGCAATCGTTTCTACAAGCTGTAATGTAAGTGGTGAGAGTCCTTTAAAAACAGCGCAAGAGGTAGAGAAAAAGTTTGGGGCAAGTTTAGATTATATTGTTCATTTAAGCGTAGGTAATCAAGAGAAACCAACTGAAATTCGTGATGCCTTAACAGGAAAAATTTTACGCAAAGGCTAAGAAGGATAAACTAAGTAATGGATAAATATGCAGTTTTAGGTAATCCTGTAGAGCATAGTAAATCACCAGTAATTCATACTATGTTTGCAAGTTCTACTAAGCAGCAAATGGAATATGGTAGATTGTTATGTCCTCTTGATGCTTTTAAAGAGACAGTTGATACTTTTAAAAAAAATGGCGGTAAGGGGTTAAATATTACCGTCCCTTTTAAAGAAGAGGCTTATCAATATGCTACGACCTTAACACCAAGAGCAAAGATTGCCAAAGCAGTAAATACTCTTAAATTCAACGATGATGGCGAGATTATTGGTGATAATACCGATGGTTATGGCTTTATTTGGGATATTAAGCGTTTAGGGTGGGATTTTAATAATAAAAAATTACTTTTAATTGGCGCAGGTGGTGCGCTTAAAGGTATTTTATTTCCTATTTTAGAGCAAGAACCTAAAGAGGTATATTTGGTTAATAGAACTATTCAAAAAGCCTTGGACCTACAAAAACAATACTCAAAGCTTATTGTAAGAAGTTTTGAGGAGCTAAATGGTGATGAGGTAGTTTTTGATTATATTATCAACTGCACCTCATTAAGTTTGACTAATCAATTACCTAATCTTGATAAGAAGTTTATTCATAAAAATGTGTGCGTGTATGATTTAATGTACGCAAGTGAACCTACAAGATTTTTATCATGGGCTAAAAATCTTGGAGCACAAGATGCGCAGGATGGTCTTGGTATGTTGGTAGGGCAGGCTGCTTTAAGTTTTAAGCTATGGCGAGGAGTAATACCAGAGGCTGCTGAGGTCTTTATTAAGCTTCGAGAATTATTGCATGCATAAGCTTGAAATCATCTTAGACCAGGCAGTTGAGAGTTTTTCTGATAAAGAATTATTAGCGCTTTATCTTGATGCCTTAAAGCTTAAGGAGCTTAGCCTGCCTAAACCATTAGCTTTAGTATTTGCTGACAATACCATTGGATTAACAGATTTATCAGTTAAAGAAAAACCTATTATTGTAGATTTTTTAGCAGGTAAACTTGCGCATCGCAGACAATATGGTGGTGGCAAACATGCCGAGGCAGTTGCTAGGGCATGTTTTAAAGATGCAACTAAAGCAATAATTTTTGATGCAACGGCAGGGCTTGGTAGAGATGCATTTGTTCTAGCATATCTTGGTGCCAAAGTGCATATGTTTGAACGCAATGAAGTTGTAAGAATTATTTTAAGGGATGGCTTGCGTAGAGCCTATCAAAGTGAGCAAGGCGACTTTTTTAAAGAGCATATGATACTTCAAGAGGTACGTTCGATATGGGATTATCAAGGTGAGGTAAAACCAGATTGTATTTATCTTGATCCAATGTATCCTGAGCGTAAAAAATCAGCATTAGTTAAAAAAGATATGCGAACCTTTCATGATTTAGTAGGACAGGATTTAGATATAGATAAATTACTAAATTTTGCGCTAAGAAGTTCATGTCCAAGAGTTGTCCTTAAAAGACCGCAATATGCAGATGTTGCTAATCTCGAGTGTTTAGTGGGACAAGTAGTAGCAAAAAGTCAGCGTTTTGATATTTATCGACCAGTGAAAAAGTTAGATTAAATGAATAGATTTGACTATTATAAGTGTTTGTTGATTTTATGCATGATCGGTGGGTTAACGCCACTTGCAACAGATCTATATTTACCAGTTATTCCTCAGCTTGCAAAAGACTTGGGTACTAGTGTACCCCATATGCAGCTAACAGTTAGTATTTTCTTTGTGGGGTTTGCATTTGGGCAATTGGTATATGGGCCGTTAGCTGATGCTTATGGCAGAAAAAGAACAATACTCATTGGCGCAGGTATCTTTTTTCTATCATCAGTAGTTGCGTCACTATCAGATACTTTTAGTATGTTTATTATTTCACGTGGTGTGCAAGCTTTGGGTGGAGCAGCCGGGGCTGTGGTAATTAATGCCATAATGCGTGATTTATTTAGTGGTATTGATTTTGTAAAAGCTCTTACCTTTACTATGCTAACTATCACATTAGCTCCATTAGTAGCACCTACTATTGGGGGCTTTTTATCTAGTTACGGCTGGCGAGTAATTTTTTATTTATTAGCATTAGTAGCTTTTATAGTTTGGTTTACCGTGTTGTTTGGGATAAAAGAAACGCTTAAACCTGAACTAGCGCAATCTTTTAAACCAAAGCAAGTCGCATTAAATTATTTATCAGTAGTTAAGCATAAAAGAGCCTTAGGTGCTCTATTAGCTCAAACTATTCATGCGGCAGGTATGTTTGCTTTTATTTCAGCATCTCCTTTTGTGTATATTGAGGTTTATGGAGTATCGCCAAAGTATTACGGTGTGCTTTTTGCCGTAAATGTATCTTTTATTTTGCTTGTAACATTTTTGAATTCCTTTTTAGCGCAGCGTATTGCTATTTTAAAGCTTTTAAAGGCTGGCTTAATAGTTGGGGCTACTGGAGGCATATTATTACTTATTAGCGCAATTTGTGAATTTAATAGTGTGTTTTCCATTGTTATTCCAGTTGTTTGTTATATTTGTGTGGTAGGTTTAATAGGTTCAAACTCAACTACATATATACTGGGATTTTTTCATGATAAGGCAGGTACAGCCTCAGCTACTATTGGTACCTTACGTTTTGGGATTGGCGGTTTAGTTGGGATATTATTAAATCTATATCCTGCTAAAAATGCGATACCCATGGCATTTACCATGTGTCTTTGCGGAATATTAAGTAATGTATGCTTTTATTATTTTAGAAATCTTGCTTTAAAAGAAATAAAAGCTCGTCATAATAGCTAAAAGAATATCAATTCGGCAAATATGAGAATATTGTAAGTCTCTAACTATTGGTATATCTTGAGTGCTTTTTACTGAAGTGCTATAATATTTAGACATCTGTATGTATTATAGGTTTTTATTTAATAAGTGTTATTGCATTAAAATTACTCTAGGGAGAACTAAGGTTTTATGCAGGTTATTGAAGGTAATTTAATTGCTCCAGAAGCGAAGGTGGCAATTGTAGTTTCTAGATTTAATAGCTTTATCAATGATCACTTGGTATCAGGTGCTGTTGATGTGCTTACTAGAGTAGGTCAGGTTCAAGATAGCAATATCACTCTAATTAGAGTTCCAGGTGCTATTGAGCTCCCTTTAATGGTGAAGAAGGTTGCTAAAACTGGTAAGTATGATGCTATTGTTGCTTTAGGTTGCGTAATTCGTGGTGATACTTATCATTTTGAGGTGGTTGCTAACGAAAGCTCTAAGGGACTTGCGCATATTATGCTTGACTATGAAATTCCAGTAGCTTTTGGGGTGCTTACTACTAATACTATTGAACAGGCAGTACAGCGTGCAGGTTCTAAAGCTGGTAATAAGGGGGCAGAAGCTGCAAGTGCTGCCCTTGAAATGATTAATGTTCTTAAGAATGTTCATTAGTGGGGTCTAAAGGTGAATCCAAATCATAGACACAAGGCTAGACATTTTGCCATGCAAGCAATTTACCAGTGGGAGATGAATAATGAGGTTGCTTCTGAAATTGAGGCACAGTTCATTGAGGATCAGCCATTAGGAAACGCAGATAGAGAATATTTACATTTGCTAATTTCTGGTACTATAAATCATGTTGAGGAAATTGATAATATTTATAAGCCTTTTCTGTCACGTGATGTTAAAGATCTAGACAAAGTCGATCAGGCAATCATTCGTATGGCTACATATGAACTTTTATATATGACCGATGTACCATATAAAGTGGTAATAAATGAGGCTATTATGCTGGCAAAGGAATTTGCAGCACAAGATAGCCATAAGTTCGTTAATGGCGTTCTTGATAAGATTGTAAAAGATCGAGGATTAGAAACTAACTAGTTATTCATTCCCCCATAAATTATGGGGGATTATTGTTTTTAAGCTTAAGCTTTTAAAAGTATTATCCCTTTATTGTTTATTAAATTTTTATTTTGTTAAAAAGATATAAATAGTTCTCTTTTTTATCTTCTTTGTAGTTTGCTTTTTATTGCTCAGCTTATAAGTTTAATTATGGATGAATTTGAATTAATAAAAACATATTTTGTTACTCCTTCTAATAATAAGCAAATTATCTTAGGTGTGGGTGATGATTGCGCATTATTAGAACCTTCCATAAATTCTTCTATGGCAATTTCTACTGATACCTTAGTTGAAGGTGTCCATTTTTTTAATGATGTTGATTCTTTTACTTTAGGTTATAAAGCTTTAGCAGTTAATTTATCAGATTTAGCAGCTATGGGAGCTAAACCTTTAGTTTTTACTCTTGCGCTTACTATGCCTAAAGTTGATACTGCATTTTTAGAGGACTTTAGTAAAGGGTTATTAACTTTAGCGCAAGAAAGTAACATATCATTAGTTGGTGGCGATACTACTAGAGGTCCATTAAGTATTACTATTACTGTAATAGGGGAGGTAGTAAGTGGCAAGGCTTTTAGAAGATCAAATGCCAAAGTGGGCGATTATATTTTTGTTACTGGTCCCTTAGGTGGGGCAGCTCTTGGTGTGGGACTACGATTAGGAAAACATAATAATTTAACTTTCTCTAAAGAGGTCTTTAAAAGCTTAGATATGCCGTATCCTCGCATAGATATGATAGATATTTTAGCAAGATCTAAGGTTAATTGTGCAATCGATATTTCAGATGGCGTAATTGCCGATTTAAATCATATTCTGTCTCTCTCTCATGTAGGTGCAGTTGTTTATCTAGATGATATTCCTCTTAATCATAATTTATTGGCACTTGATTCGTCAGATGCTAAAAAATATGCCTTAGGCGGGGGAGAGGATTATGAGCTATGTTTTACAGTAAGCGCAGAAAATTGTGAGCAATTACGTAAGGAATGCAAATCAGCTGGCAAAGAGATTTTTTGCATCGGAAAAATTATTCCAGAGCAAGGATTAACTAATCCTCAAATTGCAATGCCATATAAGAATTTTGGGAAAATTCAACTAGTAGCTCCTAATGGTAAAGATATTCCATCAGAGTTAAAGGGGTATATGCATTTTTAGTAATGTGGTGGAGGAGTTTCTTCACTTCTTGGGGCTACATTAGAGGAATTAGCTGATTTTAGTTTCTCATTTAGATGTTTAATAACAACATTTTGTTTTTCATGAGCTTTTCTTAGGGCATATACCTCATTTGCTAGATTATCTAGATTATACTCAAGATAAGCAATGCGCTCTTCTAAAGATTTTGTGAGCTGGTCGATATTTTTTGACATGGTTAAAAGTTAAATAATTATAAATTTGAATATTTTGTAAAAATAAGTAAAATCAAGTTATGCTATTTTAACATAAAGATGATAATTCTACATTTAATTGAACTTGTTAGTTAGTAGATGGTAAATAAAAATGTTGTTATTTGTGTTATCATCTGTAAGTAGTTACAGCAAGTGATTCGACTTATATTAGGTAAGTCGGTAGAAATGTAGTAAATGTGGTAACTTTAACCACAGTAAATGTTTGTTATGGATTTTAGTATTTATAATTTTGCTTAAGATAAAGGAATATAGAATGATGAAAAAACTTGCTTTATCAGTTTTAACTTCTGCCCTGTTAGTTGGTCTTGTAGGTTGTGGTGCTGATAGTATTAAAGATGCTCAAGGTGGTACTGCTGATACTAATAAACAAGTTACAGCACAAAAGACTGCTGATGCTAAGAAAACTGAAAAAGCTTCAGCTGCCGATGATTTAACCTTTAAGGAAAAAGTTGTAGTTTCTCTTGGTACTGTTTACGCTCAGAATCTTGATAAAGGTTTACAAGAAGCTAAAAAGTACGGCTTTGATTTAGATAAGAAGGCTTTAGGTGAAGCATTTGTTAATGCGTTAAATGGTAAGGCTAGCATCACTGAAACTGAAGCTTTGGATGTGTTAAAAGAATTTGACACCCAGATGCGTGATAAGATGGAAGCTAAGGCCAAAGAAGAAGCAGCAGCAAATCTTAAGTTAGGCGAAGAGTTCTTAGCTAAGAATGCTAAGGCTGAAGGCGTAAAGGTAACTGAATCAGGTTTACAGTACAAGATTGAAAAAGAAGGTACAGGTCCAAAGCCAAAGGCTGATGATATTGTTAAGGTTTCATATAAGGGAACTAATATCGCAGGTGAAGTTTTTGATGAATCAAAGGAACCTGTTGAATTTCCATTAAATGGCGTAATTAAGGGCTGGACTGAGGGTTTACAGTTAGTTAATGTTGGTACTAAGCTTAAGCTTTATGTTCCTGCTAAATTAGCATATGGTGAATTTTCTCCAACTCCAGCTATTAAGCCAAATTCAGTATTAATTTTTGATGTTGAGTTACTTGAAATTGTACCGAAGGATAAGCCTGCTGATGCTAAAGCTCAGCCAAAGTCTGAAGATACAAAAGCAAAAGCTAAGTAATTAGTTTAGTTAGAAAATTCTTAAGTGTAATGCTTATAGATTTCCCCCTAAAGTTAAATAAACTTTCGGGGTTTTATATCTCATTGATATGATTAATGCCCCACAAACATTAAGCTCATGGGGCATATCCAATAAAAGTTTAAACCTCTTAAATGGTGATTATTAGTTTAGAAGGGCAATAGATTTACTGAAACTAGTAGCATCTTGGAAGCCTTCAAAACGTTTAACTAATTTACCATCTTTAAAAGCCAGAATTACGGGTACACCATTTACTTGATATTTTTCTACAATCTCAAAAGAAGGATTGGTAGTATCAGTGGTATCAGCATAGACTAATTTAAAGTCTTTTAATGATTGCTGCACATCTTTATCTGTAAAAGTTTCATGCTCAAGCTTAATACAAGACTTACACCATTTAGCTCTAAAGTCTAATAACACTAATTTATTATTATCTAAGATAGAAGTTAATTCAGATACGGTTTTAACTTCCTCAAAATTATCCTTATGGGAAAATTCTACAGTATTTAAGAAAATGTAATATATGGTTCCCATGGCACAAATACTAAGCGCTACG
This sequence comes from uncultured Succinivibrionaceae bacterium, assembly GCA_944393045.1. Classification (GTDB taxonomy): domain Bacteria; phylum Pseudomonadota; class Gammaproteobacteria; order Enterobacterales; family Succinivibrionaceae; genus HGM20899. The sequence goes on from CALXYT010000004.1 coordinate 19,127, forward strand.
GTAAAACCTTTACGAAAAGCAAGGTTAAAGGAGAAGAATAAGTAAGCAATTAAGGCACAAAGTAATAATATCCAAAGAGATAATAGTACTTTGGTACTTAAGTAACTTTGTAAAATAAACAACGGTACTGCAAGCATTAAGAAGCCGCAAATTGCTTTAACTCGATACATCCAATTGCCGTTTTTAGGTAAGAATTTCTGTCCTAAAATACCAATAATAACAAGCGGAGTCCCCATGCCTATACCTAAGAAATAGAGATTAAGTGCACCTTTTAGAATATCACCATCTTGAATGATAAAAACCAAAGCTCCTGCTAGTGGGGCAGTAGTACATGGAGAGGCAACGATGGCACTTATTACCCCCATAAAGAACACTCCAGCAATGGAACCAGCTTTTTGGTTAGCACTGATATTTTCTAGTTTATTAACAAATTTAGTAGGGAGAGAAATGTTAAATAAACCAAACATAGAGAGGGATAAGATAATAAATAAGGCGCTGATTACCCCTAATACTATTGGTTGCTGAATAAAGGCATGGAATTTTGCACCTAAAGATGCAATGCATACCCCTGCAATCATATAGGCAATAGCCATACCTTGGATATAAGAAAAGGAGTAGATAACATTAGTTTTTAAGTTTTTTTCACGGTTGCCTAAAATTATTGCACTCCAGATAGGATACATTGGGAAAACGCATGGTGTTAAGCTTAGTAGCACCCCTAAAAGGAAGAAAATTAGTAATCCTGTGAATAAGCCATTATTTTTTACATGATGGTAAATACCATTACCATCTTCTAGTGAAAGAGAAGTAAAGGTAGAGAAACTAGTATCATTTGATTTTATAGTTTCAATGGCAGTAGGAGGAAAAGCTTCTGTTGCTTTATAAGGAGTAACTATGCGATCAAGGGTAAAAGTTTTTGAGGTAGGTGGATAGCACATACCTTCAGTACATCCTTGATAGGTAACTTTAATTTGTGGAAAAGGATCTGTTTTTGCTAAAAAAAAGTTTAAATCAACACTATTATGGTATATATGAGATAAGCCCATATATTCATCATTATGAGATATGCCATCAGCTAACTCAAATTTAGCAATAGCGGTATTTATAGGTTCATAGCTAAAGCGTTCTTGATAAAGATAATACTTAGGAGCAATGGCAAAGCGGATGGTTACCTTGTTATCATCTTGAATAAGCGTAGGGTTAAAAGCATCATCAACAGGGAGATATTGATCTGTTGATGCAATTGCCAAACTTGGAGATATAAAAAGTAACGAAATTATAAAAGTTAAGAACATAGTTATTAGAGGGCGCATTTAGTTCTCCTATAAAAACTGTAACTTTATTTTAACATAAAAGCATGATAAGTGTTTATCTCTTAAGCAAATTTACGAAAAAATTTATAACAAATGCAATCAGGATTAAGTTTATACCATTTTTAGCACTCTTTATTTAGGGGGAATAAGTATTAAACATAAGATAATTGCCAATTCCCCGCTACTAATTGCTTATCATTGAGGATGATAGCAGGTTCATGAAATTTTTTGATAGTTGTGGATAAAGAAGAGATTTGGAGTAAATTAAGTGTGCCTATAATGGCAGGAAAGAGAGTAAGGTAAAATACTTTTATTAAAATTTGATAAAAGGTAAATATAACATAAATCTTTAATAAAAGTAGCTTGTAGCTTTTTTTGATATTTTAAAAAAATAGGGTAATTTATGTGGTGTTTAGAGGTTCGTTTTTAGGGGGAAAACTTGATATACTCCAATAAATTAGTATGTTGTTACCTATAAAATTATAGCGTTTTACCATAGAATATTATAAACTTTGTAACCATAAAGAAAAGCTTGTAACTTTTCTGTTAAATAATTATAAAAATCACAATAAAATATAATAAAAACAAACAAAAGCCCCATAAAACGAAGGTTGTTAATAAATATAAAAGTATAACAACGCAGAAAGTATAATCTCGTTTAGTGGTTATATTTAGCACATATGCGTAGTAATATAAAACTGATATAATAAAGGAATGGTAATAATGGCTCCTTTCTTGTTTTTAACTTTAGTAGTTATTGGATTTGTTTATCTTTTAATTACTTTTATTTTTCCGTCCCAAAAAACTTCTAAAAAATTATCTCAATCTGCTATGCGCTCAGTGACAGATGACCCTAAGTTCGCCAAATATAAGGGAATGGTTTATGATGACTGTAATGAAAAAACAGTTGGCGAATTAGTGCAGTTTATGCGTAAGTACGGCGGTGGTAAGGTTGTTCGTCGCAATGGCGTAAATACAAAAGAGCTATATCCAAAGGAAAGAGATGATTTATATAAGATATTTTATGATGTGATACTTCCCTGCAAGGCTCTTTCTTTTGGTACAAAACGAAGAGTAAAAGACTTTTTTATTGATTTAGGCTTAGATAAATTACCAAAGGACGGTATTGATAATTCTTTAATGGAAAAAAAAGACGAGTCTAAGAAGGTAGAGGAAACTACTCAACTTAAGGTAGAAGAGTCTAAAAATACCGAAACATTAAAACCACAAGTTAAGGAAGTTGCTACTAATTTACCACCAAAAGAAGAAGTTACTGGTAATGTAAATGTAAATGCGGGAGATGCTAAGGTAAAAGTAGAGGAAATTGATATCAGCTCTTTTGATCTTGAGGCTGCAAAAGAAAGCTTAAATCTTAAGGCTCAGGCTAACAAGGATACAGCTTCTTTAGAAACTCCGAGTGCTAATTCTTTAACATCTAGAAAGAAAAGGGCTATATCTTTAGATGAACTGTTAAATTCTAATATATCGTTACATCAATCAACTCAGATGCAACCTTCTATGAGTGCATCAGAGAAAACTCAAAGTGAAAGTGTATTAGCTTCAAGTTCAATCCTTCCAAACAATACAGCTACGCAAGAAGAACCTGCTAGAAATATGTATTCAAAGACTAATACCTCATCACCAATTGATATTGAAGCTCGTTTAGCTAAAATGAATTTTGTGATTGATAGAGAACCTGTGGCTGAAACTGTTGTAACTGCATCAGAGGCCACTCGCGAACTTGATAGTTATGAATTAGAAAAGCTTAAACAAATTCAAGAACGTGGTGATAAAGCAGTTGTTGAGGTGCTTGAGACATTACCGACTGAAGAATATAAGGTATTAAATAAAGTTAAGCTTAATTTTATGGACGATGCTCCAGTATTTGACCATGTAGTTATAGGTCCAAACGAAGTATGCTTTATGAATACTAAAGCTTTTGGGTTATCTACCATTGAGGGTGGTGATGACGAGGCTCATATCGATATAAATGAAGACGGGGAATGGATTTTAAAGAAAAACCATACTCGCCGTTCTCTTACAGATCCAACTAAAGAAATTGCTCAGTGTCAAGAGAAGGTGATTTCATTATTGTCACAAATAGGTAAAGTAGCAACCTCATTTGCAGTAGTATTTGCTAATGGAATGCTTACTTATCATAGTAATACTAAATTACCTTGTGATGTCGTTAGTATTAACACTTTAACTGAGTACTTACACAAACCTGACGAAGCACCATTAAACGCTGATGAACGTCAAAAAATAATCTCACGACTCTCTAAGTTTGAGGTTAGGTCTACAAGTGCCAGTTAAAAAACTGGTGTAATCATTGTTTTTCCACAGAAGGTTCAGTATTTCACTGAGCCTTTTTTGTTGACTACAAAAATCTTGATAAAAAATAAAAAAAAATATTTTTTTCTATTGAAATTTAAAAAAATGACCTTATGTAGCAGTTAGAGAAGGAATAATCCTTTAAGGTGTTTAATTTTTTACTACGGAGGCAGGTTCAAAGGTTTCAACTTTGACCATGAATAAATATATGACAATTCGTCCTTTACATGACCGAGTTATTGTTAAACGTGCTGAAGAAAAAACAGTATCAGCAGGTGGTATTGTTTTAACTGGCTCTGCCATAGATAAATCTACTAGAGGCATTGTTATTGCGGTAGGTGCAGGTCGTACTCTTGATAATGGTACTGTAAAGCCAATGAGCGTTAAGGTTGGCGATAAGGTAGTATTTAACGAAGGTTACGGTACTAAAAAAGAAAAACTTGATGGTGAAGAAGTTTTAATTATGTCTGAGCAGGATATTCTTGCTGTAATTGAAGACTAATAGATTAGAGTAACTAGAGAAAATAGTTTTTTTATAAAATTGGAATTAATCCAATTATTAAATTTAGGAAGTTAAAAATGTCAGCAAAAGATGTACTTTTTGGTAATGACGCTCGTGTTAAGATGCTTGAAGGTGTTAACCTTTTAGCAGACGCTGTAAAAGTTACCCTAGGTCCAAAAGGACGTAATGTAGTAATTGATAAGTCATATGGTGCCCCAGTAATTACCAAAGATGGTGTTACTGTTGCAAAAGAAATGGAATTAGAAGATAAGTTCCAGAATATGGGCGCACAAATGGTTAAGGAAGTTGCGTCAAAGGCTAATGACGCAGCAGGTGACGGTACCACTACTGCAACAGTATTAGCTCAGGCTATTATCAATGAAGGTTTAAAATCAATTGCCGCTGGTATGAATCCAATGGATTTAAAGCGTGGTATTGATAAGGCAGTAAGTGCGGCTGTAGAAAAGTTAAAGACTATCTCTGTTGCATGTCAAGATACCAAGGCCATTGCTCAGGTTGGTACTATTTCAGCAAACGCTGATGCTACTGTTGGTAACTTAATAGCTGAAGCAATGGAAAAAGTTGGTCGTGATGGTGTTATTAGTGTTGAAGATGGTACTGGTTTTGAGGATAGCTTAAAGCTAGTAGAAGGTATGCAGTTTGATAGAGGCTTCTTATCTCCATACTTTATTACTAATGCTGATTCTTCAGCTGTTGAATTTGAAAATCCTGCTTTGTTACTTGTTGATAAGAAGATTTCAAATGTTCGTGATCTTATCCCAATCCTTGAAGGTGTAAGCAAGAATGGTCAGCCGTTATTGATTATTGCTGAGGATATTGAAAACGAAGCTCTAGCAACTTTAATTCTTAACTCAGTTCGTGGTGTATTAAAGGTTTGTGCTGTTAAGGCTCCAGGCTTTGGTGATCGTCGTAAGGCAATGCTTCAGGATATTGCTATTTTAACTAATGCTACTGTTATTAGTGAAGATTTAGGCATGACCCTTGAAAAGGCTACATTAGCAGATTTAGGTGGTGCTAAGAGAGTGGTTATCACTAAGGATACAACAACTATTATTGATGGTGTTGGTTCTAAGGAGGCTATCACTGAACGCATTAATATGCTTCGTAAGTCAATTGAAGATTGCACTTCAGAATACGATAAAGAAAAACTTCAAGAACGTGTTGCTAAATTAGCTGGTGGCGTTGCGGTAATTAAGGTTGGCGGTGCTACTGAAGTTGAAATGAAAGAAAAGAAAGACCGTGTAGATGATGCTTTACACGCAACCAGAGCTGCAGTTGAAGAAGGTGTTGTTCCTGGTGGTGGGGTAGCATTAGTTCGTGTTGCTACAATGCTCTCTGACCTTAAGGGTGATAATGAAGACCAGAACGTTGGTATCAAGGTTGCTTTAAAGGCTATGGAAGCTCCATTACGTCAGATTGTTTCTAACGCTGGTGAAGAAGCTTCAGTTGTTGCTAATACTGTTCGTTCAGGTACTGGTAACTATGGTTACAATGCTGCTCTTGAACAGTATGGTGATATGTTAGAAATGGGTATTCTTGACCCTACTAAGGTAACAAGAAGTGCTTTACAGTTTGCAGCTTCAATTGCGGGCTTAATGCTTACTACTGAATGCATGATTACTGATGCTCCAAAGCCAGAAGGAGCTGGAGCAATGGCTAACCCAATGCAACCACCAATGATGTAATAATGTCATAATCAAATAGTTTTGGATAATTGGGTAATGGATCTAGGAGGCTAGGTCCATTTTTTATGCCCGAAATTTGGCGTAAGAAGGTTGGTAAAGTTGTTTTTAGGCTTAAAAATGGCAATTTAATGGATAAAATATTGTAAAATTGATGCCAATATTAAAGTTTAATCACAAAGTTTATAGCATTTGAGGAGTAAAATTATGATCTTTTTGTACAATATTACTAAGTATAGTTGAATGTTTTTTCTAAAAGCTCAAGTAAGTTGGATTTTCGGTAAGGAATAGATGTGCTGCTGTCGGTTATTATAGCTGTTCTTTTGTTATTAGTTATTATTTTAGCATTGGCGATAATGTATATACGCCTACATGTTAAATATAAAAAACTTTCTCGTGAATTATATGACTTTAAAACATTATGTGATGTTATTCAGTCTCCTATCTGGTTTAAGGATAAAAACCTAAAGCTTACATGGGTAAATCAATTTTATGCCATGATGTATGATACTGACAGAGAAAGTTTAATTGGTTTAACTGATAGAGACATTGCTCCAAAGAAATTAGTAGATTTATACGTACGAGATGATGAATACGTTCTAGCATCAAAGAAAACTTATAAATATAAAGAAAATGAAAAAGCTGGTTTATGGTATGAAACTACCAAGTTTCCATTATTAGATAAAAATAATAATCTTTATGGCATTGGTGGCATTGCCTTTAATATTACAGCGATTAAAAAAAGTGAGAAGATGTTACATAATCTTGTGCATAATGATTATTTAACAGGTATTTCTAATCGTTTATTTTTATCCGTTGAGGTAACAAAGAGACTTGCAGCTGCTGATGAAGGACATTATAAACTCGCCGTTATTTTATTAGATTTAGATAATTTTAAAGATTTAAATGATTTACATGGTCATATCGTTGGTGATGAAATCTTAAAGGAAATGGCCAATCGTCTTAAGAAATACACCTCAGAAAAAGAACTTTTATTAGGCAGATTTGGTGGCGATGAGTTTGTGGTAATTATTCCTGAGGTTTACAATGAGCAGATTATAAAAACTACCTGCGAGGAAATAAGAGTTATCTTAAAGGATAATTATCAAGTATTTGGTGCAGCCTTTGCGGTTGAAGCTAGTATGGGTATTGGGGTATATCCTGATAATAGTAGAGACTATGAAGGTTTGGTGCGACATGCTGATATGGCATTATTTTATGCAAAACAGCATGGTAGAAATAGCATAGTTCAATATTCTGATGCTATTGGTAATGCCAATATGAAGCGCATTAAGATTGAGTCTCGTTTAAAAGGTGCTATTGAACGAGGTGAGTTTTTCTTATACTATCAACCAAAACTTACAGCTGATGGCAAGCAATTAGCGGGTATGGAATCATTACTACGCTGGAATAATCAAGATTTAGGGTATGTGGCTCCTGGTGATTTTATTCCAATTGCTGAACATTCTGATGCGATTATTGAGATAGGCGATTGGGTATTACGTAATGCGATGCTTCAGAATTTACAGTGGAAGAGTAAGTATGGTGAAATGTTTAGCATTGCGGTGAACTTATCAGCTAAACAAATTAAGCAACCTGACTTCTTATCTAAATTATTAAACTTGCTTGATGAATTAAATTACCCTCCAAAATATCTTGAATTAGAATTAACGGAAGGGATGCTTATGGCTAATGATGAACATTCACTTAAGATTTTTGAGAAGTTACGCAGCATTGGCATAAAAGTAAGCCTGGATGATTTTGGGACGGGGTATTCAAATTTAGGATATCTCTCTAATTTCCCTCTTGATGCTGTAAAGATCGATAGAAGGTTTGTGACTGATATAAATGAAATACCAGAAAAGCAGCAGATTGTAAGTGCTATTATTCAGCTTGCTAACTCCTTTAACCTGTCGTTAATAGCTGAAGGGGTAGAAACTCTTAGTGAGTTAAACTATTTGCAAGAAAAAGGCGTAACAGTTATTCAAGGTTTTTATTTTTCTAAACCATTACCTGCAAATGATATTATTGAGTTTGTGCGTAGTGTGCGTGAAGGAAGGTACGAACAAGTATCGTAGTACTAATATTTAAGCCCAATAGTAGAATTTAGAATGCATTTTAAGTCCTCAAAGTTACTGAGGGCTTTTTTATGTGCCAAATTTAAGTCGGTGGCTAAGAGATTTGTTATTGATTAATGGTCTATGGTGCACATTAAGATGCATATGAGGATTGATAGAGTAGGGTGTAGCTATTCTTGTGATAAAGGATTCCATGGGTCAAAAAGTTAGGTTTGTAAGATTGTTTTGCAAGTCAGGAGGGAAGCCTGCAAGAGCCCCCTCTTACTAGCTTAAGAAACTTAGAATAAATCTCCTATTTCTTCTTGGTCATCAACTGGGTTTAAATTAAAGTCGGATTCTTCGGTATAAGGAGAATTAATCATGATATTTTGACCTTTAATAAAATACTCAGGATAGCCCACGATTGAGCTTTGGTAGATATTATCATCGGGCTTAATTGGCGCAAGAGGCTCATCTTTTAAAGCTTCTTTCATATAGTTTATCCATATAGGTAAAGATGATCTACCACCAGATTCACCTCTACCTAAAGGTCTAGTGAAGTTATCAAAGCCCATCCATACTGTTGTTACAATATTGCCATTAAAACCTGAGAACCAAGCATCACGGCTTTGGTTAGTGGTGCCAGTTTTACCAGCGATATCAGAACGATTTAAGCTAGCAGCTCTACCACCTGTTCCCCAGTATTTGCCGTTTGGTCCCACACCACCAAAAATTGCACTTTTTAAGGTGTTAGCAATTAAGAAGGAATTACTATGAGATAAAATTTGAGGGGCGATGTTATTTTCTTGGTTTCGCTGATAAACTTGAGAAATTGGTGTTGGGGTAATAGTATTTTCCACGGCATCAGGACAATTTGGGCAAGCTTTAGCAGGATAAGACTCAAAAATTAATTCCTCATTATCATCGGTGCCAACAGTTACTTTTTTAATAATATTTGGTTCTATCTTAAAACCTCCATTAGCAAACGTTGCATAGGCTGTAACTAGTTCTAATGGGGTGGTTTCATAAGCACCCAGAGCTAAAGAATCATTGCGTTGATAACGGCTAATAGCAAAGCCAAACTTCTCTAAATGGGTGGCAAATTTATCAATACCCAAAGCTCGTACCAAGCGTACTGATACCACATTCTTTGATTTTGCCAAGGCTTGTCTTAAAGGAATATAGCCTTCGTATACATTTGGGGAGTTCTTTGGTGTCCAGTTTTGTTTTGCACCTGCATTCCAAATGGAAATACGGTCATCAAGCATTAAGGTTGCTAAGGAATAACCATCGGCAAGAGCCGCTGAGTATAAGAACGGTTTGAAGTTAGAACCTGCCTGACGTTTTGCCTGTTCTACACGGTTAAAATGGCTTTGTTTAAAACTAAATCCTCCACACATAGCTAAAATATCGCCAGTCTGAGCATTAAGACTAATTAGAGCTGCTTGTACTTGTGGAATTTGGCGTAAGGCATAGGTATTATCACTAGTTAATTCAACGTAAATTAAGTCAGCTTCTTTTAAAACATCAGTTACTTTCTTTGGATAAGCACCTTGATAAGAGTCGTTTTTAAATAAACGAGCCCATTTAATATTTTTCCAGGGAATAGAGATTAGCCCTTGTTGCTTTAAATAAACATTGGCGGAGTTATCTTTGGTGTTAAGGCTTGTTACTATACCAGGTGTAATAAACTCAAAAGTTGTTTTCTTTGAGAGAATTTTATCGAGTTCTAAGGCGTTATTTAAGTCGATATTACCAAGGTTTTCAGGTTTATGATAGCCATGTCTAATATCATAGGTAATAATCCCGTCATAAAGTGCTTTATTGGCTGCTGCTTGATTTTTAGCAGTGATTGTTGCATATGCTCTAAAGCCATCGGTATAAATGCGTTCACCATAAGTACTTTCAAGTTTTTGACGGATAGATTCAGCAACATATGGGGCGTTTAATTCTAGTTTGGCGGTATGATACCGTGCTTTAATAGGCTCATTATCTGCTTTATCATACTCTTCTTTTGTTATCATATTTAGTTCTAGCATTCTTCCTAAAACTAAATGACGGCGTTCTTTTGCGCGTTTAGGATGTGATATTGGGTTTAAGGTTGAAGGAGCTTTTGGGAGTCCTGCAATGATTGCCATTTCTCCAAGAGTTAATTCATTAACTGTTTTACCAAAGTAGACAAATGCAGCGGCTGCTACACCAAAGGCATGGTGACCTAAGGCAATTTTATTTAGATAAAGCTCAAAAATTTCATCTTTAGTAAGAGTCTGCTCAATCTTCCAGGCCAGAAAAATTTCTTTAATTTTACGAGTGTAAGTTTTTTCATTGGAAAGATAAAAATTACGAGCGACTTGTTGCGTTATAGTACTAGCACCTTGAGTTTTACTTCCTTTAAGAATTGAAACGTAAGCAGCACGAGTAATACCGATTGGGTCAATACCGAAATGGTCATAAAAACGAGCATCTTCAATTGCTAAAAAGGCGTTCTTTAATTGTTGAGGAATATCATCTATGCTTAGAGGTATTCGGCGTTGTTCACCAAATTCAGCAATAAGGAGGTTATCCGCTGAATAAATTCGTAACGGAGTTTCCATGGAAACATTACGTAGTGTTTCAACATCTGGAAGGTATTTTGAGGTGTGATAGTAAAAAAGACATCCACCTGCTGTAAAAATGCTGCCGATAAACAGACAAAACCAAATAATTCGTCGAAGCCAAACAAATATCATATTTTTTTCAAAACCAAAGCGTATTAATGTGGAAAAATTTAACTTAATTATAATATAATTTGTTAGCTAGCTCAAAATAGAGACATTTGTTTTACTCTTTTTTTAGCATAAAAATATAGATAAAAGTTATTATACTTAAATGAGTACAATGTTAATCAGCACGGATGCAAATATGGCTGGAATGAAAAACAAGGGTTTCTTCTACCCATTAGTTGGCGTAGATTTTGGAAGCCAAACAATAAAAGCTGTTGCTATATCAGGCAAAGCGAGTAACTTTGAAATTGTAGGTTTAGCAGAAGTACCAACTCCAAAGGGTTCTATTGTGGATTATCAAATTAATCCAAATGACCACGAGAAGGTAGTACAAGCTGTAAGATCACTTTTAAAGCGCATTCCTAATAAACCTAGATATATTGCAACATCGGTATCAGGTTCTAGTGTTATAACTCGTATAATTCAGGCGGAATCAACCTTCCGTGATTCTGAATTAAATAGTTTTGTGGAATCTGAAGCGGAGCAGATTATTCCTTTCCCATTAGAGGAAATGAATATCGATTATGAGGTTATTGGATCAAATCTTGTAGATGCTACTAAGAACGATGTGCTGGTAAGCGCATGCCGTACCGAAGTGGTAGAACAACGTATGGCTGTTTTTGATAGTCTCGGTTGCCAGTTAAAGGTGGTAGATGTTGGCGTTTGTGCGTTAGGTCGTGCAGTACGCAGTGTGATACCATCTTTTGATATGAACTATAGTGAAAAGGTTGTTGCTATAGTTGATGTTGGTGCCGCTACTTTAACCTTTGGTATTATGTACCAAGGCGAAGTTATTTATCAGCGCCTTCAGAGTTTTGGTGGTGATAATCTTACACAAAGTATTTCAGGTTATAGCAATATGCCTTATGAAGATGCTGAAAAGTGTAAGGTGCAGAATAGATTGCCAAATGATGTTCAATCTCAAATCGTGCCACAATACTTCAATCAATTAGCTCAACAGATAAAGAGAAATATTCAGTTATATACTTCTTCATCACAACATAGAGAAGTTGATGCCGTAGTTATAAGTGGTGGTGGGTGCTTAATTCCTGCTACTAGAGAACATCTTTCAAATATTCTTGGTGTTAAAGAAGTTATTTGTCCTGATATCTTCAGATCTGCTACTAAGTTTAAGACTGAAGACAATCCAATGGGCTGTAAATTTATGACAGCTTTAGGGTTAGCATTAAGGAGTTTTGAAGCATGTCCAATATAAATTTACTCCCATGGCGTCAAGAACTTAGAGACCGTCAGAGAAATACATATTATAAGGTTCTCACTAGTGTAGTATTACTAGCTGCTGGTATTGTGATTTTAGTTTATTTAGGTTTTGATTACTTAAAGAACCAGGAAGCAGAAAAAGCTACCTATTTAAGAGGTGAGATTGCTAAGGTTGATAGAGAACTTACTGAAATTGCTGCATTAAAGCAAAAGAAGCAAGAGCTTATCGATAGAATGAATGCAATTGATTCTTTACAGCAAAGTCGTAATATTGCGGTTCATCTATACTCTGATTTACCAACATTAACTGCAACTGGCTTGTACTTAAATTCTATGAGCTTTAGCGGTGGGGTTGTTAATATTAAGGGCTTAGCAGAATCAAACCCTCGTGTTTCTTCTATGTTAAGAAATGTTGATAACAGTAAGTGGCTTGGTAATAGCTCTATTGTTCAGACTAAGGCTGAAGTTCGTGACGGTAAGAAGGTTGTTCCTACATTACCAGATGGATTATATGAATTTGATATGAAATTCTCTATTATCAATAGCAATGCTGCAAAGGGAGGTAGATAATCATGGCATTAGAACTTGGTTTTGCTGATATCGATCCTCAGAAGGTTGAAACCTGGCCGTTTATAATGAAGGTCTTTGTAGCAATCGTAGTATTTGTCGCAATTCTTGTAGCTTCATGGTTCGCAGCTCTTCAGGATGAAAATCTGGAATATGAAGATTCAATTAAAAAGGTTGAAGCTTTAAAGAGTGAGTTTAAGGAAAAAGCTAAGCAAGCTGTTAATTTACCAGCGTACAAAGAACAGATTGCTGAACTTGAAACCTTACTTGAAGCACAGTTAAGACAGCTTCCTAACAGTAATGAGGTAGCAAATCTTCTTGATGATATAAGCTTTATTGCTCAGGATAATGGTCTTAACCTTATTAGTATTAAATGGCAACCTGAAGTACAGCGTGATATTTATACTGAATTACCTATGAGTATTTACGTAACAGGTACTTATGAGCAACTTGGTAGTTTTTCAGCTGATATGGCTGCTCTACCACGAATCGTTACTATCGATAATTTCACTTTAGCTCACATTAAGGAAGCTAAAGGAGGTTCAGAAACTGGTGACCTATTAGAAATGAAAATGTTAGCAAAGACCTTCCGTTACAATGCGGAACAAGCTAGAAAGGCATCAGAAAGAAGAGAGCGTTTAAATCGCAGAAGAGGGGGTAGATAATGATTAAGAAGTTATCTCTAGTTGCCATGATGATTTTTGCGGGTTCTATGTTATCTGCATGTTCAGACATGGATGACCTCGAAGCTTGGTGTCAAACTCAACGTAAGCAGGCTCCAAGTGCAATTGAACCTTTACCACAGATTAAAACCTTTATACCAATGAAGTTTGAACCTAAGACTGATCGTATGCCATTTGTTATGCCTCAGCCTGAAATCTTAAAGGTACAGTCAATTAAACCTTTAAACTGTGAGCAACCTGATCGTGAAAGACCAATGGAAGAGCTTGAACAGTTCGCATTAGATAATTTATTTATGCGTGGTACTATTATGACTGATGGCAAGCTTAGAGCATTAATCCAGACAGCAGATGGTGCATTAGTAAGAGTTGTACCAGGTATGCATATGGGGTTAAATTTTGGTAAGGTTGTAAGAGTTGCACCTGACGCAGTAGAAGTAGAAGAATTTATATCTGATGGCAAGGGGTGTTGGGAAAAGCGTCCAACTCAATTAGATTTAATCGTTGCGGAATAATATAAGCAGGCAGGATAAATAATTATGAATTTTCAAAAGAAGAATTTAGGGCTTTTAGTGCTAGCAGCTATGGCTAGTATGGCATTGCCTGCTGAGGCAGCTACAAAGCTTGAAAATATTAAAGTTAATAACTCTTTAGCGAGCCAAACTCGCCTTGAGTTTCAATTTGATGGTCCAGTAGCCGGCTATCAAGATAGACTTCAATATTCTCCAGAACAGTTAGTATTAAATCTTAATGATGCTGAATCTGGTTTACAGCATAATGAGATTAGCGTAGATACTAAGGCTATCAATGATATAAAGGTTGTTCCTAATGGTGCAAATCTTGATGTAACTGTATCATTAGAAACTTTAGTACCATATGAAGTATCTCAGTCTGGTAATTCACTTTATGTAACATTAGGTCAGGATCCACGTGTCACTGCAGTGCAGAATGGTGTAACCAGTCCTTCAATTTTAAATAGTTCTACTGATTCTGTTGTAGCTGGTATTAACGAAATTAAGGGGATTAATTTTAAGCGTGGCGCAAATGGTGAAGCTTTATTAATCGTTAGCCTTCAAAATAAGAATGCAGCTTTAGAATTAATCGAAAAAGGTACTCATTTACAAGCTAAGTTCCATGGTTCAGATGTTGTAGATGACCTTTTAGCTGTAATGGATGTAGCAGATTACGCAACTGTCGTTAAATCTATTGATGTATCAGAAGCTGTTGATGGTGCAGTACTTGATTTAGCTTTAAATACTTCAGAATTTACCGCTAAGTACGATCAGTCAGGTGAAACTGTTGTAGTAACTGTTTCTAAGAAAAAGCCTGTGATTAAACCTGATCAGGGGCCAAAGTATACTGGTAAGTTATTATCATTATCATTCCAAGATATTCCAGTAAGAAATGCTCTTAAGATCTTAGCTGAAGAAATTAAGATTAATCTTGTTATGAATGATACTGTAGCTGGTAATATTACAGTAAACTTCGATAGCGTGCCTTGGGATCAGGCATTAGATACTATTCTTCGTGTTAAGGGCTTAGATAAGAGAATTGAAGGTAATATTCTCTTAGTTGGTACTCAAGATGAATTAGCCGCTTATGAACAGAAGAAATTAGAAGAAATGGAAAAGAGGGCTGCTAAGGAGCCGTTAATTACTGAATATATTCAGATTAACTATGCTAAGGCAGTTGATTTTGTAAAACTAATTTCTACTAAGGATTCAGAAACATCTATTGCAGCTGCTGATTCTTCTGTTTATGGTTCAAGCAACTCTGTGGAATCAGACGAAAGCTTGTTATCAGCTCGTGGTACTGTAACAGTAGATGAGAGAACTAATACCTTAATCATTAAAGATACGGAACGTTCAATTGCTAATATTAGGCGTTTAATTGAAACCTTAGATACTCCAATTGAACAGGTTGTTATTGAAGCTCGTATCGTAACTATCGAAGATAGTGCTACTGCTGATTTAGGTGTAAATTGGTCTGTAAGCAATAATCGCGGTGATATTGCCTACGATGGTAATAAGTACTCAAGTGAACCAGATTCAGGTAAGTGGTTTGGTGGAGGGGAAACTAGTTTCTCACAAGTATCTAACGGTGCTGTATTAGCTATTGGTAAGATTTCAGAAAATCTATCATTAGATTTAACTTTGAGCGCTTTAGAGACTGAAAATAAGACTGAAACCATTGCAAGTCCTCGTATTACTACAACTAACCAAAAAGAAGCTATAATTGAAAAGGGTTTTGAAATTCCATCTTTAACTAGTGCATCAAGTGGTGCTACAACTGTTGAATGGAAGAAGGCAGTATTAAGCTTAGCTGTTACTCCTCAGATTACTCCTGATGATTCAGTATTCCTAGATCTTGAAATTAAGCAAGATGACTTAGGTACTACTGTTCAGACAGGTACTGGTACAGCAGTATCAATTGCTACTAACACTGTAACAACTCAAGTGCTTGTTGGTAATGGTGAAACATTAGTAATCGGTGGTATCTTCCAGCAGACCTTGTCACGTACTGTTCAGAAGGTGCCTTTGTTAGGTGATATCCCATTATTAGGTTGGTTATTTAAGTCTGTATCTAACGATAATACAAAGCGTGAGATTTTAGTGTTCATCACTCCTCACATCGTTAAGAATCAGCAGTAATAACTGATTAGTTAGAAGAGGCTCTCGCAAGGGAGCCTTTTTCGTGTGCATTTTTTAATAGCTGAAAGTTCCTGGACATGTGAGCAGTCAGCAAGATCATTGTCGAAGGGCAGAGATACCATGAGGCATTGGTCAGAGGGATGAATGCGAAGACTACCTCATGAGGTTTTATAACCATAAATACAACGTATCAGCGTCTATTACCAAGAACACATTTAAGTCCTCAGCACTAAAGAGAGTATACATACTTTAGAATAATGGGCAAAAGCGTCCTCTTGGGATATCAACCATGGTTTATGGAACAGTGCAAAATGCACTTTCGCAGGTTCTAAATGATCACTATGAAGATAAATTCCATGATAGGAGCTTTGGGGTCATGTCTGAAAGAGGTTGTCACGATGCGATTGATAGAGTATTAGAGATTGCAGAAGAAGGATACATCTATGTTATAGATATGGATCAGGAAAGTTCATTGCTTAGAGTCAAGATAATTGACCAACTGCTCGATAGTAGGCGAATTAGGTTTATAAGGCATGAAGATGACTGCATGATTTGCAAAAGTGAAAGAGCTGCGCATGGAATCCCTGAAAGTAAAACCAAGTTTATCGAGGGTAAATTTTTCTGCAGCTTAGCCACGATAAGACGAAGATAAACAGGTTAGGAATTCCCCCGTGTTTTTAGGATTTGTTTCTTATCAGACTCCGACGGCTGGAAGGTATCCGTTCACAAGAAGAGTAGAGAGAAGTTCACAAAGAAGATGCGCGAAATTCTTACGAGGAAATGTCCCTGGGGAAAACAAAGACCCAGAAGCAATTTAATTCTGTTTTAAAGGGGATAGCTACTTTAGGGCTGGTATAAGTAAATTCCATATGAATAGGGAAGACGCTAAATCCATGTAGTGTTATGGAAAAGAAGCGTAACCATATTGGAAATTACGTTTAATGGTAAAGCCCACAGTATTGAGATGGCACGGCGGGTTTGTCGAGAGAGGCGCAATGATAAAACTAAACCTCCTACACTACCTGATAAAAAACTCTTGTAATAACTTTTGCTTTTTATAAAATACCTTATCAAAGGTAAAAGTTATTGTTATTTTTTTGATTTTAAACATTTAATGTAACTAATATCACAATGAGTAAGCAAAATAATATATTTTTAGTAGGACCTATGGGCGCTGGTAAATCAACTATAGGTAAGACCCTTTCCGAAATTACTGGTCGAGCATTTTTAGATTCAGATGCTGTTATTGAAGAACGTACTGGAGCAGATATAGCTTGGGTATTTGATGTTGAAGGTGAAGAAGGTTTTAGAAAGCGTGAAGAAGCAGTAATTGCTGATATTACGCTTGATGATGGGATCATTTTAGCAACTGGTGGTGGCGTGGTAAAGAATCCCAATAATCGCAGGAACTTAAAGGATAGAGGTATTGTAGTTTATTTATTAACTTCTGTTGAGCGTCAATTTGCTAGAACTGGACGTGATAAGAGAAGACCTTTATTAAATAATGAGGATCCATTGGGAACTTTACAAAGACTAATGCAGGAACGTGATCCATTATATAGGGAAGTTGCCGATATTATTATTGATACCGATAACTTAACAGCTCATCAAGTTGCACAAAATATTTTACATCAAGTGCAGAAACTACAGGAAAAATAATTATGGAAACTCTTTTAGTTGATTTACAACAAAGATCCTATCCGATTTTTATTGGTGAAGGTTTATTGACTACCCCTGATATTTGGGCACAATATATCACTAAAAGGGGCAAGGTGGTAATTGTTACTAATGAAACAGTTCAGAAGTGGTATTTAGCACCGTTAACACAATCATTGCAGTCATCAGGCTTTGATGTGGTAAGTTTAATTCTTCCTGATGGTGAGGAATATAAGAACATTGAGAGCTATAATAAAATAATGACCTTTATGCTGGAGCAAAATTGTGGTCGTGATACTACCATGTTTGCTTTAGGTGGTGGAGTAATTGGTGATTTAACAGGTTTTGCGGCTGCAAGTTTTCAGAGAGGGGTAGATTTTATTCAAGTTCCTACTACCTTGCTTTCACAAGTAGACTCCTCTGTTGGAGGTAAAACTGGAATAAACCATCCATTAGGTAAAAATATGATTGGTGCTTTTTATCAACCAAAAGCTGTAATCATTGATTTAAAAGCTCTTGCTACATTACCAAAGCGTGAATTATCTGCTGGTATGGCTGAGGTTATTAAGTATGGCATTATTTGGGATAATGAGTTTTTTGAGTATTTAGAGCAAGTACCTAATAAATTCTGGCAATTAGATAATGAAGTATTAACTCATATTATTAAGCGTTGCTGCTCTATAAAAGCTGAGGTTGTCTCAAAAGATGAAACTGAGCAAAATCTTAGAGCAATTCTTAATTTAGGCCATACCTTTGGTCATGCAATTGAAAACTTTATGGGGTATGGCGTATGGCTCCATGGTGAGGCTGTGGCCGCGGGTTCTGTTATTGCTTCACGTTTAGCATCCCTTCGTGGCAAGATTACGGCTAAAGAGCTTGAACGAATTATAGATATTACCAAGCAATATGAGTTACCTGTCGGTAAGCCTGATAATATGGAGCTTAATGATTTTACTAAGCTTATGATCCATGATAAAAAGACTAAAAATGGTAAAGTTAGATTTATTATTCCAGATGCTCTAGGAAGAGCTTCTTTATATGATAATGTAACTAATCAAGAATTATCATTAGCCATAAAGTAAGGTATTCTTGTATATACTTGTTAAGTTCCAGTCTTTATTAACTAAAATATAGGCACGGATCATGTTTGTATTATCAAGTTGCGCAACTTTAGTAAAAAAACTATTACAATTAAAAGTGTGGCTTATTTAATAAATAGTTATGCATCAGCTTTAAGTAAATATTGATAAAATCATAGGAAATTATATGGCTCTTGAACAATTGCCAATGTTACCTGGACAAACTACTTTAGTCGAAAGAGTAAGGTATCAATTATCTGTTGGTACTGCGTTTGTTTTTGTAACAGGTCAAACAGGCTCAGGAAAAACTGTATTATGTGAAAAACTCAGTAGTGTTATAGACGAGGAATTTCTCACGGCATTTGTGCCATGCACTCCAAAGATGAGTCTAGTCAATTTACGAGAAGTACTATTGCAACAACTTTCTCCTCAGACTATTTTTAATCAAGAGGATAAATTATTAGGTACAGTCCAGCGCATAAATTTTGGGGAATCGAAGGTTTGTATTGTTGTTGATAATATCGATAAGGCTGATGAATCTTTCTTAGTAGAGTTAGCAGATATCTATCAAACATTTTTAAATGATGAATTATTTCATATAGTAGTAACTTCCGATCCCTCTTGGGCTGATAGTAGAATTAAATTATTAAAAGAAAATGGCATCGTTCCCGTTGAAATCGAAATTCCACATCTAAGTAAACAAGATAAATTAATAGAGTTGGACTATTATTTTAGGCTATATGGAGTAAGGTATACTCCACAAGAGTTATCTACTATTGATAGAATAGATAATATGACAACTCCGGAGGATGTGCGAGTTTACGCTCAGTTTATATCATCTAATCAGAAGGAATTTTCCATGGCAAAAAACGAACAACAAGCAAGAACTGTTACAAATAAAGATAATACCTCAAATAACTTTGCCTCAAAGTTAAAAGAAGGTAAGTCTTTAAAACTTTATATTATTATTGCTATAGCGGCATTAGTTATAATTTTAATACCAATTTTCTGGCTTTCATTAGGATCTAATGATTATGATGCTAAGACTACTACAGCAAATGAAGGGGAGCTTAAAGGTATTGAAGGCTCTGTTACTCCAAAGGAACCTGAGCTTTATGATAATAAGACAACTGAATTAACAGATACCCCAGTTGTAGTAGGTGATTCTGATGCTCAAAGAACACAGGTAGTTGTAACAGATGAGGCAATTAAAACTATTGAGAAGGCTAATGATGATAAGGTAGCTACAAAGGATAGTGCTAATGTTCAAGTAACTAAGCAGGATGATAAAAATGCTGTAACTCAAGCTACTAATGAGGCTAATGCTAAGGAAGTAGTAAGTGATCCTTTAGCAAAGGGGAGTGCTAGTGATAAAGCTACAACTGATGAAACTAAAGCCACTACTGATGGTAAAGAAGTAGCAAATGTTAAGAATGATGTGGTAGATACTACTGAAACTTCAAATAAAGAAGCTACTCAAGATACTACCAAGGTAGATGCAAATAAGGATAAGGCGCAGCAGGATAATGTTATTAGAACTGATATGGCGAATATGCCTAATAAAAACTATAGCGTGCAGTTAATAGCAACTCCTAAGAAAGCTGTTGCCGAAAAATTAGCTACAAGAGTTGGTGGTGATGTTTGGGTAGGTTTTAGAAAAAAAGATAAGCAGTACATTGTTTTATGGGGTAATTTTGCCTCACCAAAAGATGCCACTAAGGCTATTAAAGAATTACCTGCTGATGTAAGAAAAGCAGGCCCTTGGGCTAAATCATTCTTTAAGATTAAAAAGGAATTAGGTTTATAGTCTTAAAGATAATTTCAGATTTTGATTTAAGGGCAGGGGGAAAAATTCTCTTGCCTTTATTTTTATTAAATTTACAGGTAATTTATTATACTCTGGATGGTAAGAGGCTAGTTTATGGTATAATTTTGCAAAAGTTTTAAAAGTACCAATTTATTAGTGTTTGAAGATTTAAGACAGTAACTTAGTGCAGACAGTACTAAAAATCCTTCGAGGTTTTTATGAATAAATACATAATAGCTCCTTCAATTTTATCGGCAGATTTAGCAAGATTAGGAGATGATGTCGCCAAAGTGCTTAAAGCAGGAGCTGATGTGGTTCATTTTGATGTAATGGATAATCATTACGTCCCTAATTTAACCTTCGGTCCTGCAATTTGCCAGGCTTTACGCAATTATGGTATAACAGCTCCTATTGATGCTCATTTGATGGTAAGTCCTGTTGATGATCTTATTGTGAGTTTTGCGAAAGCTGGGGCAAATTATATTACCTTTCATCCAGACGCTACCAAGCATATAGATAGGTCTTTACAGCTAATAAAGGATCAAGGTTGCAAGTGCGGTTTAGCCTTAAATCCAGCCACTCCGCTAAATGTACTTGATTATCTTTGGGATAAATTAGATATGGTGGTAATCATGTCAGTAAATCCTGGATTTGGGGGACAAAAATTTATTCCAGTTGCTTTATCAAAAATTGCGCAGTTAAAGGCATTAGCTCATGCTAATAATCGTGATGATTTAATCATTGAGGTTGACGGTGGAGTTAAGGCTGATAATATTGCGCAAATTGCCAAGGCAGGAGCTAATATGTTTGTGTCAGGTTCAGCGATTTTTAATAGCGATGATTACGCGCAAACAATTAGTAAGATGCGTGCAAATTTGGCGAATATAATATGTTAATAACACTCCCAGAATTAATGATGTTTGATCTTGATGGAACGTTAGCAGATACTGTTCCACAACTTCATGAGGCGGTTTGTTATGCTCTTGAGCAAGTAAATCATCCAAAAATCTCCATTGCTGATACTCGAAATTATGTTGGTAATGGTGCTGATTTACTGATGGCTAGAGCATTAACTAGAAATAATGATGCCACACTAGCTGATGTTGATGCCACATTATTAAAAACTGCTCGCATGGCCTTTAATGAGTATTATGCTATACATTTTGATTGCAGTAATTCATTATTTGATGGGGTAGTGGAAACTTTAACATACTTAAAGCAATTAAAGATTAAACTTGCAGTAGTTACTAATAAACCTAATAGATTTGTAGAATCAATTTTAGTAAGTGCTAATTTACTTAAGTTTTTTGATTTTTATTTAGGAAGTGAGGTGATTGATGCTAAAAAGCCAAATCCTGAACCTCTTTTTTATGTTTGCCAAAAACTTAATGTAAAACCTGGTAGGGCTGTTATGGTAGGTGATTCTTATAATGATATTGAAGCTGCTCATAATGCCCAGATGGAAAGTATTGCTTTAACTTATGGTTATAATAGAGGGCGTGATATTCGAGATTCACATCCGAGTTATTTATTTTCAAGATTTGAGCAGATTGCTCAACTAATTAAGAGGATTGCCCAATAGGGATATTTTAGTATGAAGGACATAGTATTTAGTGGTGCGCAACCTTCCGGTGAATTATCGATCGGAAATTATATTGGAGCATTGCGTCAGTGGGTTAAGATGCAAGATGATTATGATTGCATCTATAGTGTTGTAGACCTGCATGCAATTACAGTTCGCCAAGATCCGAAAGCTTTATATGAGGCTACATTTAATACTTTAGCATTATATTTAGCAATAGGTATTGATCCGGATAAGAGCACAGTATTTTTACAATCTCAAGTTCCTGAACATGCTCAGCTTTCATGGATTTTAAATTGCTATACTCAAATTGGTGAGTTAAGCAGAATGACCCAGTTTAAGGATAAATCAAAGCGTTATGAAGGTAATGTAACTGCTGGTTTATTTGATTATCCTGTGTTAATGGCTGCTGATATTTTACTATATCAGGCAAATTTGGTTCCTGTTGGTGAAGATCAGTTACAACACCTTGAATTAACTCGTGATATTGCATATAGATTTAATCAGCTCTACGGCGAAACCTTCGTTTTACCAAAAGGTTTTGTGCCAAAAGAAGGCGCTCGTGTTATGAGTCTGCAAGATCCAAGCAAGAAGATGTCAAAGTCTGATGATAATCGTAATAATGTTATTACCTTGCTTGAAGATCCTAAGAGTATTGTTAAAAAGCTTAAGAAGGCAGTAACTGATAGTGATGATCCTCCTGTTGTGCGTTATGACTGGGATAATAAGCCAGGTGTTTCTAACTTATTAGATTTAATGAGTGCAGTAACAGGTAAGAGTATTGAAGAGTTGGTAGCGCAGTTTGAAGGTAAGCTTTATGGTCAGTTTAAGGCTGAAGTTGCAGATGCAGTAGTTGATCTGCTTACCCCGATTCAGACTCGTTATAAAGAACTTCGTCAAGATGAAGGTTATTTGCGAGAAGTCTTTAAGAAAGGTGCTATTAAGGCTAGTGAAAGAGCGCAAGGGACTCTTGATAAAGCTAGCAAGGCAATAGGCTTTATTGGTAGATAAGGTATAACCTATGAAGCGTTGGCTAATTGGAATATTATTAGTAATACTAACCATTGTGGCAATAGCAGTTATTGCTAAAATGCAATTTTTACATAAGAATGATAATCAAACTACTTATAAGCAGGATAATGTGGTAAAAGTAGCTCGTGTTACTGTAAGTGATGCAGGTACTGTCTTTCCCCTTGTAGGTATGGTAAAGGCCAATCGCTCCATAATTATTACTCCAGAGGTTACAGCTAGGGTTGCTAAGGTACATGTTAAGTCAACCCAGGCTGTAAATAAGGGAGATATTTTAATTGAATTAGATAGTGCACGTGAAAAAGCACTGTTAGCGCAAGAAAGAATTACGCTTAAAGATTTAAACAGAAAGCTTTCCGTATCACGAACCTTAAAAAAGAAAGGTGTGGTAAGTCTTGATGCTTTAGAACAATTAGAAGCTGAAACTAATGCCCAGGAGGCTTTAGTAAAAGCGAAAGAGTATGAAGTGGCGATTCGTACTATTAAAGCACCTTTTGCAGGGGTGTTAAGTTTACACAGTATCAACCAAGGTTTATATGTAAAGCCTGATGATAAGTTATTGCAACTTGATGATTTATCAAGAGTATATGTAGACTTTTTAATTCCAGAACGTTTCTTGTCACAACTTGCGATAGGTCAAGAGGTTACTGCTACTACCGATGCCTGGCCAGGTCATAGATATATTGGTAGAATTACTGAAATAGATACCCACGTTGATACTAAAACCTTAGCTTTGCGTGTGCGTGTATATTTTAAGAATGATAATTTAGAACTTCTTGATGGAATGATGCTTGAGATGCATTTAACCTTAACGCAAGAATCTTTACCAAATATTCCACTTAAGGCAATTAGTTATTTAGGTGATGAACGTTTTGTGTATGTATTACGCAGCAATAATACTGTTGCAAGACGTAAGGTTGTTTTGGGGGCGGTAAATGGTGCAAATGTAGCAATTAGAGAAGGTATACGAGAAAATCAGTTAGTGGTGGTAGAGGGAGTTGAAAAACTTCGAGATGGCTCTACTGTTAAGGTTATTCGACAAGATAATGATTTTGATTTAATTGAAACTACGCCACTAAAGAAAAAAGAGCAGGTTAAAGGGGATCGCGTATTGTGATTTTAAGTGAAATATCAATACGTAGACCAATAAGTGCATTAGTGTTTAGTACGCTGTTGCTGATTTTTGGTGTGATATCATTTTTACGTTTACCGGTTAGAGAATTACCAGATGTAGAAATACCTTCGGTAACAATTTCAACTACGTATGAAGGAGCCTCTCCTGAGGTAATAGAAACTAGAGTTACGAAAGTTATAGAAGATGAGCTTTCAGGTATTTCAGGTGTAAAGCAAATTACTTCTAATAGCCGATCTGGAGGATCGTGGATAGCTATTGAGTTTAATCAAAATAAAGATATGCTTGAGGCGATTAGCGATGTGCGTGATGCAGTTTCGCGTGCTAGTAAGAACCTTCCTGATGATGCTGATGATTCTATTGTTACTCGTGATAACGGTGAAGATGATGTAGTACTATGGCTTAATTTATCTAGTTCTACCATGGATAGGGTAACATTATCTGATTATGCTGATCGTTATATTGTTAAAAACTTAAGTCTTGTTGATGGTGTATCACAGGTAAAAACAGTTGGCGCCCTAGAAAAAGTAATGTATGTGCGTCTTTTACCAAGTCGTATGACTGCATTAGGGATAACGGTAAGCGATATTTTAACAGCTATAGGTTACGAGAATATTGAACTACCTAGTGGTGAAATTCGTAATCGTGATATGCTATTTCCGGTATCTATTAAGCGAGTTTATGTTGATGCTGAAAGTTTTGAGTTATTACCAATAAAACATGATGGTATTGATGGCACTATCCGCTTAAGAGATGTCGCCAAAGTTGAGGTCAAAGCTCGTAATGAGGAGAGTATATATCATCGTAATGGAATTTCTAGTATCGGTATTGGGATAATTCCTCAATCTAATGCCAATCCTTTAGATGTCTCAACAGCTGTACAAAGAGAGGTGGCAGAGCTTAGTGCCTTTATTCCTGATGGTGCCAAGTTAGAGATAGACTTTGATAGTACTATTTATATAAAAAATTCTATTTTTGAGGTGTACAACACTTTAATTATTACCGCTATTTTAGTAATTTTAGTGTTGTATTTCTTTATAGGCTCATGGCGCACCACCTTAATTCCTGCCGTAACCGTACCTATTTCTCTTATTGCCTCCTTTATTGGCGCATGGTTATTTGGCTTTTCAATAAATATTATTACTCTTCTAAGTTTAATTTTGGCAATTGGTCTTGTAGTAGATGATGCCATTGTTATGGTGGAGAATATTTCGCATCATATTTCTAAAGGTGAGGGAGTGTTAGCTGCCTGCTGGTTTGGGGCAAAAGAGGTTGGCTTTGCGATAGTATCTACTACGGTGGTGCTAATTATGATTTTCTTGCCGCTAGTATTTATGCAGGGTGTAACAGGGAAGATGTTTATTGAATTTGCCGTGTTATTATCGCTTGCGGTATTTTTCTCAGCGTTAATAGCTTTAACGTTATCTCCTGCTTTATGTGGTTTTTTACTGAAGGATAAAGTTGGCAATAGTAGTTTAGTGGTTCGTGCTTGCAGTTTTATTATTGCCAAAGTTGAAGAGTTTTATGCTAAGAGCCTAAAGGTATTACTAAATCATCTATATATTTACCCTGCTATTTTGGTGGTTATAGTAGGAGGTATGTATTTATTTTACGATGCCATTGATCATCAATTTACTCCGCAGGAAGATCGTGGTGTTGTTTATGTTTATGCTCGTGGTGAGGAAGGGGCGAGCATTTATCGTATGAAGCGCAATATGCAGCTTATTGAAGAAGAGTTATTACCATTACTTGGTAAAGGAGTTATTAAGTCAATGAGCTTTTCGACTCCAGCCCTGGGGCAGTCTTCTGATCAAACTGGTTTTGTGGTACTGCAATTAGAAGATTGGGGAAGCCGTAAAGTTCGCTCAACTGATTTAGTGCAAGAATTAAAAGCTCGCTTAAATAAGATACCTGACTTGCGTGTTTATGTGTATGAACCAGGCTTTAAAGGTAAATCTAGCGCTCCAATAAAATACGTTATCAAAGGTTCAAATTATCAGACCTTAAATGCTACTGCTAATAGATTAGTAAAAGAAGGTCAGGAGGCGCAAGTATTTGTAAATGGTGATACTAATTATTCCGAGCGTACTCCTGAGATTGAGGTAAATATCAATGTTGATAAAGCCGCTTCTTTAGGTATTTCTTTAATGGAGGCCTCAAAAGCATTGCAGACAGCATTAGGGGGCTCAACTCATACTACCTTTGTGGATAATGGTGAGGAGTATGATGTTTATATTCGTGCTGAGGAAAATGAATTTACGGATTTAAATAAATTAAGTCAGTTATATATCAGAACTAATGATAACCAGATGGTTTCAATTGTAAGTATTGCTGACTTTAGAATTAAAGCTCGAGCTAAACGTTTGCCGCATTTTGACAGACTTAAAGCGATAACTGTTAGCGCATATGTGGCACCTGGTAAGAGTTTAGGTGAGGCGCTTGATTGGATGGATAAATGGAGTGCGGATAACCTTCAGAAAGATATGTCTATTGCGCTTAGTGGTGAGTCTAAAGATTTTAGAGAAAGTGAAAATGATACTATTTTAGTGTTATCGCTAGCAATATTTGTCGCATTTTTAGTCTTATGTGCTCAATTTGAAAGTTTTATTTACCCTGTAGTTGTTATGGTGACAATTCCATTGGGGATTTTTGGGGGACTAATGGGGTTATGGTTACTAGATGTATCATTTAACTTATATAGTCAAATAGGCTTATTACTTTTAATTGGTATGGTTACTAAAAATGGTATTTTAATTGTGGAATTTGCTAACCAATTAAGAGTTCATGGTTTATCTTCCTATGATGCTGTAATTAAAGCCTCTGTACGCCGTTTACGCCCAATTTTAATGACCTCGGTTACAGCAATTATTGGGGCGCTACCTTTAATAATTGCCACAGGCTCTGGTTATGAAAGTAGAGAGGCGGTTGGAACTGTGATTTTCTTTGGTATGACAGTAGCCACCTTAATAACTTTATGTTTATTGCCAGGAATTTATTATTTCTTCTCACGTTTTGCTAAAACTCCTTTAGCTCATGAAAGAAGGTTATTAACTGAGTTACGTAATGCCAAAGCTCAGAAAAAGTAAAGAATATTATCGGTTATGCTAATTTTGCTTGATGTTAGAAACCAACCTTTATTTTTTAAGGTAGCTTTACCTAAATTCTAAATGGTAATTTTCTGTTAATATTAGCTTTTTTTATAAAATAATTATAATTTGTTATAAACAAAGCTTTAATTTTATAATTTTCTTAAAAAATAATGTGCATTTTTATGGTCTTTTAACTAATATATGTAAAACATAGCAATTAAGAGTTTTTAGTTGTCTAATCAATATATTTCTTGTGCTAGTAGTGTTTGTTAATAGTAATTATATAAATATGATGTTTTCTTGAGGTTTAAAATGACTAAGATTACCAGAGCTGATTTTGAGAAATATGAAATGGGCATTTATGTGCCTGCTCCTATTTTACCAGTTAGCGGTAAAGGATCACGTTTCTATGATGATGCTGGACGAGATTATATTGATTTTGCAGGTGGTATCGCTGTAAATGTTATGGGGCATTGTCATCCAGAAATAGTTAAAGCCCTAACAGAGCAAGCCAACAAGTTATGGCATATATCTAATTACTTATGTACTGAACCAGCTATTAAACTTGCTAAGTATTTAGTCGAAAATACTTTTGCTGATAAGGTATTTTTTGCTAATTCTGGTGGTGAGGCTAATGAGGCATCATTAAAGCTGGCTCGTCGTTATGCTTATGAAAAATTTGGTTCTGAAAAATCACAGATTATCTCATTTCAAAATAGCTTCCATGGTCGTACTTTATTTGATGTGACTGTTGGAGGTCAAGCAAAGTATCGTGAAGGTTTTGGTCCATTACCAGGTGATATTGTACATTTAGAGTTTAATAATCTTGAAGCTTTAAAAGAAACTATTTCTGATAAAACCTGCGCTGTAATCTTAGAGCCAATCCAGGGTGAAGGTGGGATCATCCCTGCTACTAAAGAATTTTTAACAGCCGTTAGAGAATTATGTAACAAACATAATGCCTTATTGATTTATGATGAGGTACAAACTGGTTTTGGTAGAACAGGTTACCTTTATGCTTACCAGATGTATGGTGTTGAGCCTGATATATTAACTAGTGCAAAAGGTCTTGGTGCAGGTATCCCGATTGCTGCTATGATGGCACGTGATGAGGTGGCAAAAACCTTCAAACCAGGTGTACATGGTACAACATTTGGGGCTAATCCTTTGGCAACTGCAGTAGGGTGTCGTTCTTTTGAATTAGTAAACACTCCAGAAACACTTAATGGTGTTAAAGAAAAGGAACTTAAGTTTAAAGCTAATTACGCTGCCTTAAATAATAAGTATCATTGCTTTAAGGATATTAGAGGTGTGGGATTACTAATTGGCGCTGATTTAAAAGATGAATATGCAGATAAATTAAAAGAAATAACTGCTGAATGTCTAAATCAAGGTGTCTTTGTTATAACAGCTGGTCATAGTGTAATTAGAAATGCTCCTGCATTAAATATTACTGATGAGGAAATAGCAGAAGGTTTTGCAAGATTAGATAAGGTGTTAGCAAAATTTTTTGGCTAAAAACTTATTTTAAATAAAAGTATTGTTAGGCGGTAGAGGATGTTATTTTCTACCGTTTTTTTATGAAAAATAAATTTTGTGAAATAAAAGTGAAGATAGAGCAAATGAGGCAAAAGGAAAAAGTTAGATTAGAGGTTATGAGTAATAAAGAAAGATAATAGGGGAATAAAAATAAGGAGTTACGTGAAGATATAAGGTTATAAGAAATTTCCCAAATTACTTAAAAGGAATATTTATAATTTGGGAAATAATTGATGAAGAAAAAAGAAATTATCTAGTGTTGTAAACTACGATAGTTTTACCATGAGCACTAATAACATTCTGTTCTTCTAACATTTTTAAGATTCTACCAACAGTCTCACGTGAGCAACCTACTATTTGACCGATTTCCTGTCTGGTGATTTTGATTTGCATACCATCAGGATGGGTCATTGCATCAGGCTGACGAGCTAAGTTATATAAAGTACGAGCAATACGACCTTGAACGTCTAAGAATGCAAGGTTACCTACCTTACCACTTGTTGTTTGTAAACGTCTTGCCATCTGGGCGCTTAGACGCATTAAGATTTCAGGGTTTACCTGAATAAGCTGACGGAATTTCTTATAAGATATTTCTGCAATATCACAGGCATTCTTAGCTCTAACCCAAGCAGTACGAATTGGAGATTCACTTTCATCAAATAAACCTAATTCACCAATGAAATCACCTTGATTAAGATAAGAAAGAATCATTTCTTTTCCTTCTTCATCTTTAATTAGAACAGCAACAGAACCCTTAACGATGTAATAAAGAGTTTCTGATTTTTCACCTGCATGAATGATAGTACTCTTAGCAGGATATTTATGCATATGGCAATGAGATAGGAACCAATCCTGTGTTGGGTCTGATTGTGGTTTACCAGAAAACATTACAAATCCTTTATCGTATTGACAACGTAGTTTTAATTGTGACCTATTACCTAACCAATATGATCAGGGTTGTTTCTTATAGAGACACTTAAAGGTATCTGCTATAAGCTATCCTCAGAAGTCTAGCGGTTTAGTACTTTTAAGTGTATTCTTGTAGATGGCAATAATTTTTGCCAGTTATTGTTTAGCTCTACACTGAGGATAAGTCTAACTTTGTACTGTGAAACATTGTACACTTTATCAGTAAAATTACAAGTATTTATCGCTATTACTCACCATCTTGTAGTAGATAGTAAGTTTTATGAAGCTTTGTTAATATCAGCGTAAACACAGTTTTCCATAATAGATAATGGCATATCGTTATGTGGTTATCCACAGTTGTTATACTTTGCAAATTTGGGCAAAATTATAACAGAATTTTTTATCGTAACGCAAAAATTAATCTGCAAGAATATAGGTAATATGAGAATAATACTCAAATTTTGCTAAAATTTCATTAGTATATTAGGAACGTAAGTTAGTGTTTAATATAGCTGTGATACAGATCACTTAAAGGAGTTGTTTTAAACGTAAATATCATAGTTTTTTAAGTATAAACTATTTTTTATGCAATTATCTGTGATACCATAATTGCAGTTTGATAGTTTATTATAAGAAGTTTAACAGCCCAGAATTATGACTAGTAATCAAGATAAAACATCATTAGATGATAATATTACCACTCAATCAGCAAAGTTTGATGATATTAGACATTTTAGGGATGATGAGGTACCTGAGGCGATTCAGAGTATTTTAAATGATGATACTTTAATAGATGGTATTAGCTCTTACATGTTTAAGAGATATCCTCCGTTTATTAAAAAAATGCTAAAACCTATTTTACGTTTAGAATTAAAAAGAAAATTTGCAAAGGTTAAGACTATACGAGACGTACAGCTTCAGGTTGCACGTTTTATGGAAGGTATTATTAGAGATCGTACTGATGGTTTTACCTATAAGGGATTTGACAAACTTAATCCTAATAAAGGATACTTATTTATTTCAAATCATCGCGATATCTCATTAGATCCAGCATTTATCAATATGGCTTTATATGCTCTTAATTTAGATACTGTAAAGATTGCCATAGGTGATAATTTGTTACGTTTACCTGTGGCAACTGATTTAATGCGTCTTAATAAAAGCTTTATTGTTAAACGTTCACTTTCAAGTGTGAAAGAGAAGATTAAAGCTTTTTCGGAGTTAAGTGAATATATTGGACTTGCTATAAAAGAACATCATAATGTGTGGATAGCCCAGCGTGAAGGTCGTGCTAAAGATGGTAATGATGCCACGGAAGAAGCTATTATAAAGATGTTTTATATGTATGGTAAGAAACAAGGTTTAAGTTTTAAAGATTATATGAAAACTTTAAACATCGTTCCTGTGGCCATTACTTATGAATATGATCCAGGTGATGAGGCAAAAGCCAAAGAGCTATATCAAATATCTCATAATGGTAGTTATACCAAGGGGGAGTTTGAGGATATTAACAGTATTGTTCAAGGTATTATTGGTTATAAGGGAAGAGTGTGTGTATGCGCATCAGAACCTTTAACACAAGACTTTGAAAATGCCAGTGACCTTGCACATGCTATTGATGAGTTTATTTATCAGCATTATGAAATTTACCCATCAGCTAAGATTGCAGCAGGTGATCTTAATGGGGTTAGCGATAAGGAACTAGAATTTTTTAATGCAAGGTTAGCTAAAATGGCTCCTGAGGTTAGAGATATCGTTAAGCAAATGTATGCTAAACCTTATTTAAACCAGCAAAAATCATTAGCAGGTAAATAAAGAAAGAAATTAAGGAATTTTCCAAATCAATAAAGGGTAGCTTAAAATTTTAGCTACCCGTAATTTTTTAAGTTATGATTTTTTATCAGTAGTTACGCTACTTTCTTAAAGAGTGGGGTAATTTCTGCTTCCCGCTCTGAATCAATTACTATAATTGGTGTTTTACGAATAAAATTAAATTCAGTAGCGGTTGAGATGGTATAAGCACCCATCATTCTACCTACGATTAAATCACCAACTTCAAGTTCTGGAATCATAATATCTTCAGCAATTACATCGATACTATCGCATGTTGGACCTGCAAGTACAGAACTTTTTAATACACCAGTACTATATGGAGTGTATTTTGGGTAAACTACATGGTCAAAAATCTGCCCACTGTAACTACAATAAACACCATCATCAAGGTAGTACCAAGGTCTGCCAAAGCGCATTGATTTACCCACAACAGAACAAATACTAGTTATTACAGGCGCAGAGAGGAATCTACCTGGTTCTGCTAACACCCTGATTCCTTGAGGAATTAATGTTAACGCCTCTCTGATTGAGGTACAGAATGAGTAAATATCATTTTGTTCAGCAGTTGCATAGTCAACAGGGAAGCCCCCACCTATATCTAAAACTTCTAAGTTAATACTTTCGTTGCGTGCCTCATGTAGTAAAGAAGCACAAGATTCAATAGCCTCAACGTGACGATTAGCGTTAGGAACTTGAGAGCCTACATGAAAAGATAAACCATATAATGGAATATTTAACTCACGAGCACGGCGTAAGAGAGGAAGAACTTCCTCAGGAAGACAACCGAACTTTTTGGATAAGTCTACTTTTACTTCAGGGTTTGGAAAACTTACTCTAAGCAGAAGCTTAACTTTATCACTGAAAGGAATAAATTTTTCTAATTCAACAATATTGTCAAAAACAAATATATTACATCCGTAGTCAAGAGCATATGCAATATCTTCATGACGCTTAATAGGATGAGTATGAATGCATTTTTTAGGATCAACACCACAAGAACGAACTAAATCTACCTCACCATTAGTAGCTAGATCAAATGATGAACCTAATTCATTTAAATTGGTAACCATTTCAGCTAAAGGAAGAGGTTTAAGGGCATAATGTAGTGTTACATTAGGAAGAGCTTTTTGAAGCTCAGTGTATTGGAAACGTATTGTTGCTTGGTCAAGCACTAAAAGTGGAGAGCCATAGTTCTCAACGAGAGATCTAAAATTTAAATTTGCAGCAAATAAAGTGTTCATTGTCTTTGATTACACCTCACAAATGGGGTTTTGACCCCCTGCCTGAAGAAACGTTTGGAGCTAGGCCAAACAGTGATTTTTGTTTGTAAATTTAGGGGCATTATTAAGTAAAAGAAAAAATTGTGCAACAATTTTTTTTTAATTTAAAAAATTTTTTTTGCTCAGATTTTTAGTGCTAAAGTTATTGTTTTATAAAGCTTCTAAGGATTTATAGCTTAAAACGAAATATAGGGTTTGTTAGGGGAAAATGCGTTTTCAAGTAGCATATTTGCTTTAGTATAAGTAAGGCTTTTTCATGTTACTAATGACCTGAGTAATGTAAGCTAATTTTTAAAAAATTGTTAACAGGCAAATATTTTGTTGAAAATATAGTGTTTTAAGCAAAAGATAGCAAGATTGATGTTAAAACCGTTGTTTTATAATTTATAAACTTATTTATAAGGAGTAAAAAGCGACTTAAAGAGAGGGTGAACAGATTTTTTTTATAATGTTACTATTAGATAAAAGTCAAATTTTTGTTAATGAATATCATATTTTAGTTTAAAAAATCTTGCTAAAAAAATATAGTAAAACGATAATTAAATTATTAATATTTTTCTGTAATACCTTATTAAAATTTTTAACGAAAAAAGCTAGCTTGTTATAAAAAAATAGCAGGGTATTTCTTTATGTGCACAAAGAAAAAAGGGAGTTTGTTATGGGTGTGCAATATAAGATTGATAGTTTGGATACAGGAAGTAACCAGGCTCAATCACATTCATATATTTTAAAACGCATGCGAAGTAAGGGTTTTACCATTATTGAGCTTGTTATATCTATTATGATTATATCGATATTAACAACTATAGCTGTGCCAACGATGCGTGATTGGTATATTTCAAATAGTGTGCGTTCGCAGACCGAAGAAATAGTCTCATTGTTTGACCAGGCTCGTTCATATGCAATGGAAAATTCAAGAGTTGCGTTTTTATCAGGTACCCAAGACGAGGGGGGGTTGGCATCGTCAGATACTTGGAATAATGAAATTGTTGTTTATAATTCCCAAAATGAAGAATTAGCAGTTCTGGAGCTTAAAAATCAGGTAGAAGTTAAGTTAAAAGCTACTAGTGCTCAACAAGTTGTATTTTTGCCTAATGGGATGTCAGGTTATTCCAGTGAATTTGCATCAAGATTTATTAATCCTGATGATAATGATGTAGTATTACTAGTTTGTGGTCAAAATAGCGATGTGGTTTATGTAGGTGAGATTCATGTTGGTGTTGTTGGTAGCACCACAATTACTTACACTGAAAGAGCCTCTTGCGAACCAGAACCAGCTGCTGATGAGGATTAAATATGATTAGTAAAAAGAAAGCAAAAGGTTTTAGTTTAATAGAGTTAGTAGTTTCTATGCTAGTAGTGTCAATTGCTATGTTAGGTTTTGCATCACTACTTGCGTTTAGTACCAGAACTGTTAATACCAACTATACTAAAAAGAATGCAACTGATATTTTGCAATCAACATCTAACCTTTTTGTTCAAAATAGAAAACTTATTGAAAAAGCTATGACGACCGATGGAGTAAGAATCATTGATTGCTCTGCTAATAATATAATATTTGATAATAATACATCAGCTCTTAATGATGCGCTTTTTGCAATTTGCACAGGGCTAGATAATATCCCTAATGTAGAGTTTGAAGGTGACCTGGCTCGAGCCAATATGATTGCAGAAGTTACTAGAACAACCATTGATGATCTTTTTGTGGATATTGTGGTTAGAATAAATTTGGCTTATCAAACAGTTAAGAATGATTCTTTACAAAAAGCGACTGATAACAATATAAAAATTGATACTATTGTTCACCAATATTGTCCTTTAGGAGGAAATGGTAATGATGCTGATCATAATACTAGACGTATTGAGAACTCAGTAGTGTGTGAATCTTTAGAGGTAGAATTATAATGAAAAATAAAGGTTTTGGTGTAATTGAACTAATGGTCTGCATTATAATTGCCTCAATTGTAACAGTTGGTCTTTATAGTGTATTAACCTCAAGTGTTATTAGTTTTGGGATATCTAAGGCTGATAATGCTGCCGTTTCTACTTCTCATAGAGTAAATGTAACGTTAAATAATTTCTTGTTCCAGGCAGGTTTTGTGAATTATCGCCGTGAATTGCAATATTTTGAGTGGACTGGGGAACCTGCACAACTCAGTATTGATGGTGTTGCTTTTAATAATGCTCAATGGACAAATGATACCATAGTTATTGGTGGTACTTCTTCAGGAAATCATGGTGATGCTATTAAGTTTAGATTTACTGGTTCTTCAATTGCAGATGATGTGCAGTCAAACTATGATTCTTCTAGCATTGATGAGGCGCAAGCTAATGGCTATATTTTTGATTGTTATGGTCGAGCTGTAAGTAGTAATGTTATACTTGAAATGGCACTTTATGTAACTGATGAGGGCTTAATGTGTAGACATGCAGCATTACATAATGAGGATACCTATCCTATTAATTATGGTAATGAAGCTCCTGTTCTAATAGATCCTTCAGTTAAAGTGCTTAGATTACAGTATTCAGCATTTAATGATACTGCCTCAACATCTTTTACAAATTATAATAGCATTTCTGATAAATCTATTATAGATACTGTGCGTTATTCTTATGTAACATCACAACCTACTCAGCAACAGTTATTAAAAACTAAACAGTTAGTTAATTTGCAGTTATTCCCTGAGGATGACAGTGTTACATATGCTGTTCCAGAAGCTGAAAGAGCAAATATTCATCGTGTAATTACTGGTACTGTTGCATTACTTAATGCTAGCTTAGCGGAGGCTGATTAGATGCGCACTTTAAAAAGTTTTAAATTTAATAGAGGCTCGGCTTTAATCGTAGCCCTTATGATTACCTTAATAATAGGTATTATTGCTATTTCATTAGCTGGTATTGCTTATAAAGGGCAAAGAAGAGAAAATGCCTTTTTAAGCACTCAGGTAAGTTATAATAATGCTTTAAGTGGCATTAATAGAGCGTTATTGATTTTATCTAATGCTTCAACTTCACCATTATTAGAGCGTATAAGTACAGATCCAACTCGTAAGGTGCAAATTGGTGATAGTGAAATTTTTAATATTTCAGGTAAAGATGTAACTTACAAAAACATTAAGAATTATTTTGCAGGGATTGATCAGGAGCTTGATACTAATACCTATTTAAATTTTACGGAAAGTGGTTTTACTGATACAAACTTCTGGTTTCGTAATGATGAGGATTGGGGGATTACAGATGAGGCTAACCATGCTTGTGCAAACTGCGTGCAAATTGATGATGGCAATTTAGTTGTAACATACAGAATTGAAATGAGGGATTTTGCTCCATTTACTCCTGCAATTTCTAGTTCATCTTCAAATGTTGGCTATCAGTTTTATAGAATTACTGCTCTTGGTCGTGACCCAAATGATGATAGAGCAAGAACAATACTGCAGACAAATGTAGGTGTTTTATCATCAAGGTAATAAGGATTAAAAATGAAATATACTAATAAAAAAGGTTTTACGCTTATTGAGTTGTTGATAACAATAGCTATTGTAGGGATTTTGGCAACTATAGCAACACCTCTATATAGAGATTATTTAGTAGAGGCAAGAAGAAATGCGGTAAAGCAAACTCTTGTTAAGGCAACAAATCTCTTGGAAAACTGCTATTCGTTAAATCATACTTATGAAGGATGCTTTGCATTAAATGATTTACTTAAGGCTGATGATCTTGATGAACTTTATCAAGATTCAGGAAGTACCATCAGCAAGTCTGGTTTTACGCTATATGTTAAGGCTCAAGGTGCTCAAGAATCTGATACAACATGTTTGTATATGGGGATAAATAGAGCTGGCAGAAAATTATCATCAAATCAGTCTAATCCTACTGAAGATGCTAATAATTGCTGGTAGTTAGAGAAATTATTTATAAAGTACCCCGAAAGCTTAATTAAACTGTCGGGGTTTTTTAGGCCTTTATACAGGGGCTACTAAATATTTAAGTTTATAACTTGCAGTATCATTTAAGGCAAGTTTCTTACATAGAAGTGGCATTAATTTATGAAGTTTTTCATCTAGTTTATATGGTGAATTTAAGATTATCATACCAGAGCCATTCATGCCTCTATCATCATCTTTAGCTGCGATATTAAGCTCTGCCTGTAAGGTGCTTGGTATATTAAGCTTCATTAAATTGCGCACAAAATTATAACTTTCATCTATTGCCTTACCTAGAACAGGGTACCATATTGCAAAAATTCCTTGAGGAAATTTCTCTAGTCCTTCTTTAACTAGTTTTACAGTATGGTGATAATCACTAGCTAATTCATAAGAAGGGTCAATTAAAACTAAACCTCTACGATATTTAGGGGGTAGTAGGGCGTTTAATCCTTCATTTGCTTCTCTATGGTGTACATGTACATTTTTAAAAAAATGCATGTTGTATTTTAGGTTATGATATTCATTAGGATGAAGTTCAATAAGTGATAGGTCATCAGTTTCGCGTAAGAGAGTAGCAGCAAAGTACGGTGACCCCGGATAATTTTCTAGTTTTAGGGTATTATCGTTAATATCTCGGATAACTTTATAGTAATCTGGTACTAATTGTTCAAGTTCTTTGCTGTTGCATATTTTAGCGATACCATTTTGACATTCTAAAGTCTTTTGGCTCCATTCGCTTGTAAGACTATATCCCCCAGCACCTGCATGAGTGTCAATATATACACAAGGCTTGTCTTTTTTTAAGAGTGCATCAATAATTAGGCATAAGGTCATATGTTTTAGGACATCTGCGTGATTTCCCGCATGAAAACCGTGTCTATAACTTAACATATAATATATTCCATTAAAAAGTTACAAATTCATTGGGTGATTACTAAAGTGTTTGCGTTTTTAAGAACTCTTGATTTTTTTGTTCTAGTTCTTCATTTAAGCCTAACCACTCAAGTTCTATTTCTTCTAATTCTTGAGTAACTAAACTTTGTTTAGCAAGGTGCTCTTTTAATTTATCTTTATTTTGCGCCTCATAAATTTCGTTTGAGGCTAAAATATTATCAAGTTCATCTTTTTGAGCATTTAGCTTCTTAAGCCTTTGCTCTAGTTGATCAATTTTTTTCTTTAAAGGTCTAAGGGAATCTCTAAAAGATGCTTCAAGTCTTTTTTGCTCCTTAGTCTTGATAGTGGCTTTCTGGGCTATCTCTTCTTTATGAGCCTGCATTTTTGCTTGGTTTTTAGCTTTATCAAGCTCAATTAGATAATTATGGTAATCATCTAAATCCCCCTCAAAAGGAGTTACTTTACCTTCTGAAACTAGATAAAACTCATTAGTAGAGGTGGTAAGAAGGTGTCTGTCATGCGATACAACTACCAAAGCGCCTTTAAAATCAGCTAAAGCAATAACAATTGCCTCACGCATCATTAAATCTAGGTGGTTGGTTGGTTCATCAAGAAGCAGAAGATTTGGTTTTTGCCAAACAATAAGTGCTAAGGATAATCTTGCTTTTTCACCACCACTAAAAGTTTTTACTGAAGATAGTGCTTTATCACCGCTAAACCCAAAGCCTCCTAAAAAGGATCTTAAAGTAAGTTCTTTTTCAGTTGGGGCAATATGTTGCATATGGGCAAGAGGGGTAGATGTTACATCTAAAGCCTCAAGCTGATGCTGTGCAAAATAGCCTACTTTAATATTTTTAGAGATATTTATAGTACCTGATATTGGCGCAATAGATCCTGCAAGAGTTTTAATAAAAGTTGATTTACCAGCACCATTACGACCAAGTAGACCTATACGAGAGCCTGGTACTAGGTTAAATTTAATATCATTTAATACTGTTTTGTCAGGATAACCTGCTGCAAGGTTCTCCATGGTAATTAGTGGAGTTGGTAAATCATCGGCCTCATAAAATTTAAAGTTAAATGGTGAATCTACTTGGGCAAGGACGATTTTCTCCATTTTTTCCATAGCTTTTAAGCGACTTTGAGCTTGCTTGGCTTTTGTTGCTTTGTATCTAAATCTATCAACAAAAGATTGCATATGGGCTAGTTGCTTTTGTTGTTTATCGTAAAGAGATTTTTCAAGTTCCAGTCTTCGTGCACGTTCAACTTCAAATTGTGAGTAGTTTCCTGTATAGGAATGAAATTTTTTCCCTTCTATATGTAGAATATGAGTTGTGATATTATCTAAGAAATCACGGTCATGGGAAATGATAATTAGTGTTCCTTGATAACCTTTTAAGTAATCCTCTAACCACATTACAGTATCTAAGTCTAAGTGGTTTGTAGGTTCATCAAGTAAGAGTAAATCGCTTGGGCATAGTAGAGCCTGAGCGAGATTTAATCTCATCCGCCAACCACCACTAAAAGCTTTAGTTGGTTTAGTAAAATCTTCTTGTGAAAACCCTAAACCAAGTAAGAGTGATTGAGCACGAGATTTTATGGTATAAGCTCCTGCTAGTTCCATTTCTTCATGAATTTTAGCCTGAGCAATACCATCATTAGCTAATACCGCCTCGTTAAGCTTATATTCTAGCTCCCTATAATGTTTATCGCCATCGACAATATAGTCAAAAGCTGATTTTTCAAGTCCGACTGTTTCTTGAGCAACAGAGCTTATCACCCAATTTTTTGGGATAATAATTTCCCCTTTCTCAGGTTGTAATTCGCCTTTTAATAAGGCAAAAAAGGATGATTTACCACATCCATTGCGTCCAATTAGACCTACTTTAGTGTTAGGAAAGATAGTTGCGCTGGTATCTTCTAGTAAAGAATTATTACCACGCATAAGTTCAAGGTTATTGATATAAATCATGAAAGTGTCACAAATACGATAAAATATAGCAGTATTATACTGTTTTTTCTAATGTTTATGTTGCTTAGTATTTTTTTTATTATTCTATAATTACACTATGTTATAATTAACTCGTATGAATTTAGATAATTGTAGGTTGAAAAGCATGAAAATAACAGAAAATACTGTTGCTGACATTGATTTTATTGTTACTGATAAAGATGGAAAGGTTATTGATACTAATCATGGCGATAAGCCATTCGCTGTGTTAATTGGTCATGGATCCATGGTTCCAGGTTTAGAAGAAGCTCTTTTAGACCATGAGCCTGGTGATCAGATCAATTGTGTTGTGCCACCTGAAAAAGCATATGGCGTACGCAATGATAATTTAGTACAAGTGCTTGATAAATCAATGTTTGGGGATAATGAACCTCAAGTTGATGATGTGTTTTTAGCAGATACTGATTTAGGTCCTGCACATATTAGAGTTACAAAAGTTTGTGACAATGAGGTGTTTGTTGATGGTAACCACCCATTAGCAGGTGAGACTTTGCATTTTGTGGTGGATGTTATCGCTGTGAGAGAAGCAACTGCTTCTGAAATTGATCATGGGCATGTACATGAAGATGGTAAGTGCTCTTGTGAACATGATCATGAGGATGGCGAACATAAGTGCTGTGGCAGACATCATCACCATGACGAAGATGGCGAACATAATTGCTGTGGCAGACATCATCACCATGATGAAGATAGTGAGCATAAGTGCTGTGGCAGACATCATCACCATGATGAAGATGGTGAGCATAAGTGCTGTGGCAGACATCATCACCATGATGAAGATGGTGAGCATAAGTGCTGTGGTAAGCATAACCACTAATCAAGCATAATACTTTAAAAATAAAGTTAAGGAGTTGGGATAAGGTTATCTCAGCTCCTTTGTATAATGTTATCTGGTTTATTTATATGAAATTTATTATTAAGCTTTTTCCTGAAATTATTATAAAAAGTAAGACTGTGCGTCAGATGATGATGAAGGTTTTACAGCGTAATATCCGTAATGTATTAGCTCGCCAAAAAATAAGTGTTAGAGTTATGGCTGATTGGGATAAGCTTATCATCAATACTAATGATGATGAAAATAATCCTAATTTAACTAGTAAAGAAGTAGTAAGCTTTTTAGTTAATATTCCAGGTATTCAAACAATATTAGCAGTAGAAGAATTATCTTATACAGAT
Source organism: uncultured Succinivibrionaceae bacterium (assembly GCA_944393045.1). Lineage (GTDB taxonomy): Bacteria > Pseudomonadota > Gammaproteobacteria > Enterobacterales > Succinivibrionaceae > HGM20899. The sequence goes on from CALXYT010000004.1 coordinate 59,856, forward strand.
ATGCATGATATTTATGAGCAAACTGCTAAATATTATGGATCACAAATTGCCGATAAAACATTTTGCGTGCGTGTTAAAAGAAAAGGTAATCAAGATTTTCATTCCATTGATGTGGAACAATACGTTGGTGGTGGTTTAAATCAGAATTTTCCGTCAAAGGGCGTAAAATTAAAGAATCCTGATTTAACCATTAATTTAGAAATTGATAATGATAAGTTATTTTTAGTAACTAAAAAGTATGCAGGCTTAGGTGGTTATCCATTATCAACCCAAAGTGATGTGTTAAGTTTAATTAGTGGTGGTTTTGATTCTGGGGTTTCTACTTACCAGTTTATTAAACGTGGGTGTCGTGTACATTATTTATTTTTTAATATGGGTGGTACGGCTCATGAGGTGGGCGTAAAAGAAGAAAGTTATTATATTTGGGATAAATTTGCCTCATCTCATAAGGTTCGTTTTATTAGCGTTCCATTTGAGGAGATGGTAGGAGAGATCTTAACTAAAACTGATCACAGCGTAAGAGGGGTAATTCTTAAGCGTATGATGATGCGTGTTGCCTCAAAAATTGCACAAAAACTTGGAATTGAGGCATTAGTAACAGGTGAGAGTGTAGGACAGGTATCCAGTCAAACAGTTACTAATCTATCAGTTATTGACAGGGTGTCTGACACTTTAATTTTACGTCCTTTAATTGTAAGTGATAAACAAGATATTATTGATGTAGCTCGTAAAATTGGTACTAGTCATTTTGCTGAATCAATGCCTGAGTATTGTGGCATTATCTCCGATAGACCAACCGTTAAGGCTGATGAGACTTTTGTGAAGGAACAAGAGGCTTTAATGGATTTATCACTTATTGATAAAATGGTCGAAAATTCTAAATGGATGGATATTAGAGAAGTTCTTAATGACACTAAAAAAATGGTGCAAGAGGTGGAGATAGCTACATTTGCAGCTAGTAATGAGGTGGTAGTAGATATTAGAGCACAAGATGAAATAGACAAGTCTCCACTTATTACTGACAAACCACATTTAATTATTCCATTTTTTAAGATTGCAAAAGAATTTTCACAGCTTGATCAAAGAAAGACTTATTTACTTTATTGTGATAAAGGGGTAATGAGTAAGATGCAGGCTATGTATATTAAGGAATTAGGTTTTTTGAATGTGAAAATTTATCGACCAAATCCAAAGTCAGCAGGATGTCAGGCGCAAGGTTAGTAACAAGTATGTAAAATTAAAGCTGAGCATTCCAACTCAGCTTTAACTTTTTAGATGTGGTAGTACTTACTTAGTACATTCAGTATAGAGCATATCATCGCTCACTTTATTTGCTACCTCATCACTAACAAGGTATCTTGTTAGTGCTAAACCAAAGGCAATACCATAGGCAGGACCTTTTGCGGTAATAAGATGATGTTCTTTATCAACCACAACACCTTCATCTACTAAATTTGGAATATCTGAGGTAGTTCCTGGATAACCTGTTGCTTTAGTTTGCGCTGTTAAAATGCCATGGTTAGCCAATACCAAACCAGGAGCCGCACAGATAGCACCAATTAGTTTGCCACTGCTTTGCTGCATTTTTAATAATTTGCCTACATATAGTGAGTCACGGCAGTTTAATGATCCTTGGTAACCACCTGGGATAATTATGGCATCAATATCAGTAATATCAATATCTTTAAGAAGAGCATCACCTTTTAAGATTGTACCATGGGCACATTTTATACTAGTAGAGTTCTCTTGGTTTAAAGTACCTAAAATTACTTTAACCCCACCACGGCTAAGAGTATCAGTAACGCTTATGACTTCTAGTTCTTCAGCACCTGGGGAGATAATAACAAGTGCTTTAGGAGATTTGCAGTTGGCCATAGTTTTTAGTCCTTATGTAATAAATGATAAAGGTTGTTTATATGAGGAAGTGAAATATTAAGTTCCTTTGCTTTAATTATAAAAATTCCCAGAATATTATCAAGTTCCGTCTTACGATTATAGCGATAATCTTGATACATTGAGGAGTAATTTTCTCTGGTTTTTTGGATTACCTCTAATGTTAGGTCTAATAACTCTTTAGCGCTTAAAGGATATCTTAATAGATGAAAAACTAATGAGATTTCTGTGGCTAAATCATGTAGTTCCGCGAGATGCTCAAGTAACTTACCATTAGTGCATTGATATTTTACAGTTAATGGGTTAATCATGGCATTTATTGCAAGTTTTTTTAAGAGCACCTTATCGATGTTGCTAGAAAAGACTGAGTTAGGGATTGCAAGCTTTAATTTATGTAAAAGTTTTTGGGTGGTAGGAGTTTTTTCAATAAAAGTGGTTCCTAATCCTTTAAAAAATAGGGTGAATTTTTTATGAAAGGCTCCATTGGTAGTGCTTGCATGGAAAACAAGGTTATTAGGGAGCATCTTTTTTAGATCTTGCTGCGCTCCATAGCCATTACACATATCGATAATAATGCTCTTGGGTTTTAAATAAGGTTTGATTTGCTTGCCGACTTCTTTTAGCTGATAGGCTTTAGTAGTTATTAATATGATATCGGCATACTTTATTGATGTTTTAGGAGTTATTTTAGCGAAAAAGTATGTTTTTTTTGGTAAAATAGGAGGTTTTGTATGGCAGTTAAGTTGCAAGGATACTTTTTTGGGGTAAGATAGTCTCGGGTCACAGAAGCTTGTTTGAAATAGCTTACTTCTTGTTATAAAGTGATAATAAAGCTGTCCGATACTTCCTGCACCAATAATCATCAGATGTGGTAATGTTTTCTTATACATAAGTTCTTATTATTACCATGTTATATGAAAAAACTAGAAAAGCATTATAAAGTAAAACATTTATAATGTAGGATTTTTCTTTGTTAAAGATATAGGGCTATTTTATGGCAGATAAGGAAAATAATCTATCTTTTGAAGAGATGCTTGAACAATTAGAAAAATGTGTTTCTATTTTGCAAACTGAAAATATAACCCTTGAAGAACAATTGCGAGTATTTACTCAGGGAGTTGAGCTAGTTGGTAGATGTCAAGAGCAATTAAAGAATGCCGAAAATAAGATAAAACTCTTAACGCAAAATGCTAATCGCATAGTTTTACAGGATACTAATTTTGATACTCCTAAGGAACAATTTTAAAGTTAAGCAAGTAGCAAAATAACAGGAAAAGAAGATGGATTTGAAGCAGTCAATAGTAGATTTTCAGCAAAGAGTAAATACCTACTTAGAAAATTATCTTAATAATATGCAGCTAGTAGCCCCAAAACTTCAGGAAGCCATGATGTATGGTGTATTACTTGGAGGTAAAAGGGTTAGACCATTTTTAGTTTATAGTGTGGCTAAAATGCTTGGGGCAGATTTAGCTATTGCTGATAAGCCAGCCGCTGCTATTGAATGTATTCATGCCTATTCATTAATTCATGATGATTTACCTGCTATGGATAATGATGAACTAAGACGAGGAAAACCTACTGTTCACGTAGTATTTGGTGAGGCGCAAGCTATCTTAGCAGGTGATGCTTTACAATCATTAGCCTTTGAGATATTAGCCCAGGATTTTAATGCTCCAAGTTTGCTTGCTAATCAAGTTGCTATGCTTCAAATTCTGGCAAAAGGCGCAGGGGTTGAGGGAATGTGTGGAGGACAAGAGCTTGATCTTGAGGCAGAAGGCAAGCTTGTAAGTCAGCAACAATTAGAAAAAGTCCATCGCCATAAAACAGGAGCTCTTATTGAGGCTGCTGTTTTAATGGGAATGCTTTGTGTAAAAGATACTCCAAAAGATATTAAAGATGCTTTAGCTACTTATGCGCGCAATATTGGGCTAGCTTTTCAGGTCTGGGATGATGTGCTAGATATTATTTCTGATACCAAAACTTTAGGTAAACCACAAGGTTCAGATCTTCAAGAAGAAAAAAGCACTTATCCACGTTTAATGGGGGTTGATAATGCGAAAGCTTATGCAAAGAAGCTTTCCCTAGAGGCCATAGATGCTATTAAGGATATTAAAGGTAGCGAGGTTTTACAAAGTTTTGCTGAATTTATTGTAACAAGGGATCATTAATTTAAATTATGGATGGTTTTTTATTACTTAAAGAGATAAATTCTCCAAACGATTTACGTAAATTACCAGTTGCAAACCTTCAAAAAGTGGCAGATGAACTTAGAAGCTTTTTAATTAGTACTGTTAGTAAAACTAGTGGTCATTTTGCGTCAGGACTTGGGGTGGTTGAATTAACGGTAGCTCTTCATTATGTATATGATACCCCTAAGGATAAGCTTATTTGGGATGTTGGTCATCAAGCTTATCCTCATAAGATTTTAACTGGTCGTAGAGATGAATTAGAGACTATTCGCCAAAAGGACGGATTGCACCCCTTTTTATGGCGCAAAGAAAGCGAGTATGATGTTTTTTCCACTGGTCATGCCAGCACTTCTATTAGTGAGGCTTTAGGTATTGCTATTGCTAATAGATTATTAGGTAAAGATGAAAAAGTTGTGGCAGTAATAGGCGATGGCGCCTTAACTGGTGGTGTGGCGTTTGAGGCGTTAAATCATGCAGGTGGCCTTCAGGAGAATATGCTCATAATTATCAATGATAATGAGATGAGTATTTCCGAAAGTGTTGGAAGTTTATCTAAGCATTTTGCCATGTGGCTTAGTAGCCCATCTTATGCCAAGATTGTGGCAAGTGGGCAAAATGTATTTTCAGGATTGCCACTAATTAAAGATTTAGCAAAACGCGCTCAAGAGCATATTAAAGGAATGGTAACGCCTGGTACTTTATTTGAAGAGTTTGGCTTTAATTATGTGGGGCCTATTGATGGTCATGACTTACCTACATTAGTTACAGTACTACGCAATATGCGTGAGTTAAAGGGACCGCAAATACTACATGTAGCCACCAAAAAAGGTAAGGGCTATTTACCTGCTGAAAAAAATCCTACCATGTATCATGGGGTTCCACGTTTTGATCCACCAAAAGGAGTGGAAGTAGCTGCTAAAACTGGGCAATGTAGCTATTCGGAATTATTTGGTAGATGGTTATGCGAAAAGGCCAGTAAAGATAAAAAAATTGTTGCCATTACTCCTGCTATGTGTGAAGGCTCAGGAATGACTGATTTTGCGCAAGAGTACCCTGATAGGTATTTTGATGTGGCGATTGCTGAGCAACATGCCGTGCTTTTAGGTGGTGCTTTAGCAGCAGGTGGTCTTAGACCAGTGGTTGCAGTGTATTCAACCTTTTTACAAAGAGCTTATGATCAGTTAATTCATGATGTTGCTATTCAAGATGTGCCGGTAATTATTGCTATCGATAGAGCTGGGGTAGTAGGACCTGATGGACCAACTCATCAAGGGGTGTTTGATATCTCATTTATGCGTGCAATACCAAATATGGTAATTATGGCTCCAAGCAATTTGCAAGAATTATGGCGTATGCTTAATAGTGCATATAATTATCCTCATCCAATTGCTATTCGTTATCCTCGTGGCAGTGCTAGTATTGACCATTTAATATGTGATGATGCATGTATTGATATTGGCAAGGGAGAGGTGCTTGTTAAAGGCAAAAAAGTTTGTGTGATTGCTTGGGGGCCTATGTCTTGGGTAATAATGTATTACTTTAAGAGTAAGCAGGCTGATTTTACAGTTGTAAATATGCGTTCAATTAAACCACTTGATTTAAGATTAGTTGAGGAAATGGCAAGAACGCACGATTATATTATCACTTATGAGGATGGTTATAAAAGTGGTGGTATAGGGGAAGAAGTTGCTACTTTTGTGCAAACTCTGCCAGATAATTTATGCACTGTTGAGGTGGTGGCTTTACCTGATGAGTTTATTGAACAAGCTCAAGTTGATGAGGTATATCAAGAGTATGGTATGGATCCACAAGCTATTTATCAAAAAGCCATATCTTTAGCCTCAAAGGTAGAATGTAAAGAAAAGTGATTTAAGTTTAAAAATAAGAAGATCTTAAAAAGATTAAATAGCAAAGACATAAGTAGTCTTATATTATAATGGACTTATAAAAAGTTAGTTAGGAGTATATATGCCATCATTTGATATTGTATCTGAAATCGAGATGAGTGAAGTTCAAAATGCTGTTGATAATGCTAATAGAGAGATTTCATGTCGTTTTGATTTTAAAGGGGTAGACGCAAGTTTTACTCTTAACCAAAAGGAAAAAGAAATTAAACTGGGAGCTGATGCTGATTTTCAGATTCGTCAGATGAATGATATTTTACGTGATAAGATGTCTAAACGTAATATTGATCCTGCATCATTAGATTTTCAGGAAATAGAACAATCTGGCAAGAGATTCAATGAGGTCGTTAAGCTTAAAAGTGGCATTGATCAACCAATGGCTAAAAAGGTTGTTAAGACAATTAAAGACTCCAAATTAAAAGTAACTACCCAAATTCAAGGGGAAACAGTGCGTGTAACTGGTAAAAAGCGTGATGATTTGCAGGAGGTAATTGCATTAATTCGTAAAAGCGAATTAGGTCAGCCTTTCCAATTTAATAATTTCAGAGATTAAATCCCCCATGAACTCTACTAAGGTCCAAACAAGCACAGCTAATCCTAGTATTTTAGCTAGGATTTTCTCTAAGCGAATGTTTCTATGTGTGGTGTTTGGCTTTAGTTCAGGGTTGCCGTTATACTTACTATTAAATTTAGTTTCTGCCTGGCTAAGAGATAGTTCCGTTGATTTAAAAACTATAGGGCTATTTTCTTTAGCATCTTTTCCGTATGTATGGAAGTTTTTATGGGCTCCTTTTTTAGACCGATATAATATTTTAGGTCTGGGGAGAAGAAGGAGCTGGATGTTATTTACTCAAGTAACATTATTATTTGCTATTGCGTTATTAGGTTTTTTTAATCCTTTAGACAATCTTAAGATGATTGTTTTTTTATGTGGAGCAGTAGCTTTTTTCTCCGCCACACAAGATATTGCCTTGGATGCTTACCGTAGAGAGATTTTAGATGACCTAGAGTTAGGTCTTGGTAATAGCATGTTTGTTAATGCCTACCGTATTTCAGGTATGATCCCGGGTGGGTTATCGTTAATCTTAAGTGACTTTGTTTCATGGAATCAAGTTTTTTTAATTACTGCATTATTTATGATTCCAGCAATATTGGTAACTCTTTTCATAAAAGAGCCGGTTTGTCCACAAGCTCCAAGAACTTTAGGGCAATCTGTAATTGAGCCATTTAAAGATTTAGTCTGTCGCAAAGGTAAAATAGGTATTTTAGGCATAATTCTTTTTATCTTTTTATATAAGTTTGGGGACAGTATGGCAACTGCTTTAGCTACTCCATTTTATATAGATATGGGCTATACAAAAACACAAATTGGCATTGTTAATAAAAGTATTGGTTTGTGGACAATGGTAATTGGAGGCGTTATTGGTGGTGTATGGATGCTCCGTATAGGTATCAATAGAGCCTTATGGTATTTTGGGGTAGGGCAAATTGTAACAATTTTAGGTTTTGTACTAATTGCTCATGTCTGGAAAAATCCTGAATTTATGCCCACAATATTAAATAGTGTCGCTTTTTTAATAAACGAACTATGTAATACCAATATAGATTTAGCTAAGTATTTTACTTTTCCGAGTGTAACATTGCTTTCTTTTGTGGTTGGGGCTGAATGCTTGGGGGCTGGTCTTGGTACGGCATGTTTTTTAGCTTATATGTGTAGAGAAACAAATAAAGCATATGTAGCAACGCAACTTGCGTTATTTACCGCTCTTTCAGCTGTTCCAAGAACAGTTTGTAACGCAACTACCGGTTTTATCATCGAGGCAACTGGTTGGGAGAATTTCTTTATTATTTGTTATGGCTTAGCTATTCCTGGAATGTTAATGTTACTATACGTAGCTCCGTTAAAAGAGGGAAAGGTTGGTTAGGTATTTTCTTCTTTGCTACTATTGTTACGTATTAAGATCTTATAGGTGCATGTATTTTTGTTTGCTTTAAGATATTTGGACGTAATAAGGTAGTGTTTCTCATAGTAATTTTACAATATTGTACAATTCAATTCTTTACTATAAATTTTTTTTAAATTCTCTTTGCATCAAAATAACAAAAATTCTCACTTGTGTGATAAACTAGCGTAAGATTCTATAGATGTTTTTTGCAGTATGAAAGACATCTATTGAAAAATTTTTGGGTGTGTCTTAATGACATTTAAGCTTTCTATGCAATTTATTCTCTGGAAAAACCATGATAAATATCAAGAAAGGATTAGATCTCCCTATTAGCGGTAAACCTGAAATGGTGCTTAATAATGGCAATATTGTTAATCATGTTGCTGTTTTAGGTACAGATTTTCCGGGACTAAGACCATCAATGCTTGTAGAAGTTGGTGATGTTGTTGACAAGGGGCAGGTTCTTTTTACTGATAAGAAGAATCCTGGCGTGTTATATACAGCTCCAATTGCTGGCAAGGTTGTGGCAATTAACCGTGGTGAAAAAAGGGCGTTCCAATCACTAGTAATCGAAAAGGATTCTACCATTGTAGGTAGTAAAAAGTTTAAGTCGTATCCTTCTGAAAATCTTGCATCTTTATCTCGTCAAGAGGTAAGAGATCAACTAATTCAGTCAGGCGCTTGGACTTCATTTAGAACTCGTCCGTTTAGTAAGACTCCAGCAGTTGATACTGCTCCTGAGCATATTTTTGTGACTGCTATGGATACTAATCCATTAGCTGCTGATCCAACCGTTACAATTTCAGCACACGAAAAAGCTTTTAGAGATGGTTTAGAAGTATTAACTACTTTAACTGATGGTTTTGTGTATGTATGTAAAGGTGAGGCTTCTTTACCAACTAGTTCATCTTCTAAAGTAAAAGAAGAAGTGTTTGTTGGTAAGCATCCAGCTGGTTTAGCTGGTACCCATATTCACTTCATTAGCCCAGCATCTGAAAACCATGTAATGTGGTCAATTGGTTATCAAGAAGTAATCGCAATTGGTTATCTCTTTAGAACTGGTGAAATTTATAATGAACGTGTGGTAAGTGTTGCAGGACCAAACGTTAAGAATCCTCGTTTATTAAGAACTATTCAGGGGGCTTGTGTATCTGAATTAGTTAATGGCGAACTTCAAGGTGACAATTACCGTGTTATTGCAGGTTCAGTATTACATGGTAACCATGCTAAGGGAGCTTTTGATTATTTAGGTAGATTCCATCTTCAGGTTAGTGTTATACCAGAGGGCAATAAGCAAGAATTCTTAGGTTGGATTATGCCGGGAGCTAAGAAGCATTCAATAACCAGAAGTTACTTAAGTAGTATTTTCCCTCCTCGTGAGTATGAATTTAATACTGCGATTAACGGTGGTTCTCGTGCTATGGTACCAATTGGAAGTTTTGAGAAAGTTATGCCTTTAGATATTATGGCTACTCACTTACTTCGTTCCATTGAAATTGGTGATACCGATACGGCTAAGCTTTTAGGTTGTTTAGAGCTTGATGAAGAAGATTTGGCTTTATGTACTTATGTATGTCCGGGTAAAACTGAATATGGTCGTCTTCTTAGAAAGTGTCTAACCAAGATTGAGGTGGAGGGCTAATAGGTGTTACTAAAAATTTTAAAATCAGTAGAACCTTTATTTAAGAAGGGTGGGAAGCTTGAACGTTTCTACCCAATTTACGAGGGTACTGAAACCTTATTATATACCTCTGGGGCAGTTACTCATAATACTACTACTCATGTACGCGATAATATCGATTTAAAGCGTATGATGATGATGGTGTTTTTAGCAGTATTCCCATGTATGTTCTGGGGGTGGTATAATGTAGGTGCTCAGACTATCAATGCTTTTGCATCATTAGCTAATGGTGCTGAATTAGCAAATACAACTTATTCTTTATTTAGTCTTGATTATCATTATGCTTTAGTCCAGATGCTTGGTGGAACACTTACTCAAGAGGCTGGCATTTACAGTAAGATGTTAATCGGTGCGGTTTATTTTATCCCGATTTACTTAGTAACATTTATTGTTGGTGCTTTCTGGGAAGTTTTATTCTGTATTATTCGCAAGCATGAAGTTAATGAAGGTTTCTTTGTTACTTCAATTCTTTTTGCGTTAATCGTTCCTCCAACTCTACCTTTATGGCAGGCAGCATTAGGTATTTCCTTTGGTGTGTTAATCGGTAAGGAAGTATTTGGTGGTACAGGTCGCAACTTTATGAACCCAGCTCTTGTTGGTCGTGCATTCTTATTCTTTGCATACCCAGCACAGATTTCAGGTGATAAGGTTTGGGTTCCAGTTGATGGCTTCTCTGGTGCAACTCCATTAAGTAAGTTTGCCTCTGAAGGTACTGTAGGTGATATCTCTTGGCTTGATGCATTCTTAGGTAATATTCCAGGTTGTATCGGTGAGGTATCTACTTTAGGTATCATTATTGGTGGTTTAGCAATTATCTTTATGGGTATTGCTTCATGGCGTATTGTTCTAGGTGGTATTATCGGTGCTGTTGTTATGGCAAGTGTATTTAATGCTATCGGTTCAACAACAAATAATATGTTCGCTATGACTCCTGTATGGCACTTATTATTAGGTGGTTTTGCATTTGGTTTATTCTTTATGGCTACCGACCCAGTTTCATCAGCCTTTACCAATGGCGGTAAGTGGGCTTATGGTATTCTTATTGGTGTAATGGTTATTCTTATTCGTGTAGTAAACCCTGCATATCCAGAAGGTATGATGTTAGCTATTCTATTTGCTAACTGCTGGGCTCCATTGTTTGACTACATTGCTACTCAAAAGAATATTAGTCGTAGAAATAAGCTTGCTGCTAGAGGCTCAAAGGAGGTTGCAAAATAATGATTAATCGCGATTCAACTTTGGGGACTATATTAGTTATTATTCCTCTTTGCTTTGTATGTGCATTATTAGTATGTTTAGCAGTTGTATTATTACAACCTTTACAAGCAGAGCAGATTGTAGTAGACCGTTCTAAGAGTATTTTAGCTGCGGCTAATATTGAAGTAGCTAATAAAGACGTAACTAAGACCTTTAATGAACGCATTGAGGCAAGATTACTTGATCTTGCATCAGGTGATTTTCTTTCAAAGGAAGAAGCGTTAAAGATCACAAACGGTGCTCCTATCGATGGATATAATTTCCAGTCTGCTGCTAAATTGCCAGATTCAAGCATTCAGATTCCAGAAGACCAAGACGTAGCAAAGATTAAAACTCGTGCTAAGTATATGCCTGTGTATCTTGTTAAGAATGTTACCGGTAACTATACTAGTGTGATTTTACCATTCTACGGTCAGGGCTTATGGTCTACTATGTATGGCTATTTATCATTATCTACTGACGGTAATACTATTGAGGGGGTTAAGTACTACAGCCATGGAGAAACTCCAGGTCTTGGTGCTGAAATCGAAAACCCAATATTTACTGCTAAGTGGGTAGGTAAGAAGCTTGCAGATGACAATGGCAATGTGCTCTTTAATGTTACTAAGAAGGTTTCTGACCCAGCATATGAAATCGATGCTTTATCAGGTGCAACCTTAACCAGTAACGGTGTTGCAAATTCTATTAAGTATTGGGCTGACAGCAATGGTTATGGTCCTTTCTTAAAGAAAATTAAAGCAGAAGGGGTTAAATAATGAACGATATTCCATCTAGCAGAGAGGCGTTTACCAAGCCATTGTTACAGGATAATCCTATAATGATTCAGGTGCTTGGAATTTGTTCATCTCTTGCTGTAACTTCGAATATGAAGACTGCTTTTGTTATGAGTATTGCTGTTACAGCTGTTACAGCATTCTCAAACTTAATCATATCTGCTATTCGAAAAATCATTCCGAGCAATGTACGTATTATTGCCCAAATGACAGTAATTGCTTCTTTGGTTATTATCGTGGATCAGCTATTAAAAGCTTTTTCTTATGATCTATCTAAGCAGCTTTCAGTGTTCGTAGGGTTGATTATTACTAACTGTATTGTTATGGGTCGTGCCGAAGCTTTTGCTATGAAATACCCTCCGGTGGTATCATTCTGGGATGGCTTAGGTAATGGTGTTGGCTACGGTATTATTCTTTGCATACTTGGTACAATCCGTGAAATCTTTGGTTCAGGTTCATGGTTTGGTATTACAATTATGCAGACTGAAAATAATGGTGGTTGGTATGTACCAAATGGCATGATGTTAATGCCTCCATGTGCCTTCTTCCTTATCGGTCTATTGATTTGGTTATCTAACCAAACATATAAGACTTTCCAAAAGCCAGAGTATGACACTAGTCGTGGAGATGCGTCATAATGGAACATTACATTAGTTTATTTGTAAAGTCTGTTTTTATTGAGAACCTTGCATTAGCGTTCTTCTTAGGTATGTGTACCTTCTTGGCAGTATCAAAGAAAGTAAAAACAGCTATTGGTTTAGGTGTTGCTGTGGTTGTAGTACAGACCATTGCGGTACCAGCAAATAACCTGGTATATGAGTATGTTCTAAAGCCAAATGCTATTCAGCAAGGTGTAGATCTATCATTCTTAGGTTTTATTACCTACATTGGTGTTATTGCAGCTTTAGTGCAGATACTTGAAATGTTTTTAGATAAATATGTGCCAAGCTTATATTCCGCTTTAGGTATTTTCCTACCATTAATTACCGTAAACTGTGCAATTTTTGGTGGTGTATCTTTCATGGTACAGCGTGAATACAACTTCGCTGAATCAGTGGTTTATGGTGTTGGTTCAGGTTTTTCATGGGCGATTGCGTTAATTTTATTAGCAGCCATTCGTGAGAAACTTAAATATGCTCATTTACCGCAGGGTTTAAACGGTTTAGGCATTGTCTTTATCACAGCAGGACTTATAGCCCTTGGCTTTATGTCCTTCTCTGGTATTCAGTTGTAAGGGGTGTCCATGAATATTATTTTATTGGGCGTAGCGTTCTTTATAGCGATAGTGCTTGTGCTGGTTATTGCAATTTTGATTGCCAAGCACTTTATGGTTAATAGTGGAGACGTTACCATTGGTGTTAATGGTGATCCTGAAAAAGCAATTAAAGTTCCAGCTGGTGATAAACTTTTAGGTACTTTAGCAAATCAGGGCATCTTTATTCCTTCTGCTTGTGGCGGTGGTGGTGCATGTGGCCAGTGCCGTTGTAAGGTTCTTAAGGGTGGTGGTGATGTTCTTCCTACAGAATATGGTCATTTAACCAAGAGAGAAGTTAGAGAAGGTTGGCGTTTAGCTTGCCAGGTAGCTGTGCGTCAGGATATGGAAATTGAATTACCAGCTTCTATATTCGGTGTAAAGAAGTGGCAGTGTACTGTTATCTCTAATGATAATAAAGCAACCTTTATTAAGGAATTAAGACTTGCAATTCCAGAAGGTGAAGAAGTTCCATTTAGAGCAGGTGGTTATATTCAGATTGAAGCTGAACCTCACACTGTAGCTTATAAGGACTTTGATGTTCCTCAGGAATATCGTGCAGATTGGGAAAAGTTCCATCTCTTTGATATTGTTTCTAAGGTTGATACTCACATTTTACGTGCATATTCAATGGCTTCATACCCAGATGAAAAAGGTCTTATTATGCTTAATGTGAGAATTGCAACACCACCTATTGATCGTGCTACTTCAAGACCTAAAGAAGGAATCCCAACTGGTAAGATGTCTTCTTATATTTGGTCACTTAAGAAGGGAGATAAGGTTACTATTTCAGGTCCATTTGGTGAATTCTTTGCTAAGGATACTGATGCTGAAATGGTATTTATCGGTGGTGGTGCCGGTATGGCTCCAATGCGTTCACATATCTTCGATCAGCTTAAGAGATTAAATAGTAAGCGTAAGATTAGCTTCTGGTATGGTGCAAGATCATTACGTGAAATGTTCTATCAAGATGAATTTGATCAGCTTGCTAAAGAACATCCAAATTTCACATGGCATGTAGCTTTATCAGATCCTTTACCTGAAGATAACTGGACTGGTTACACAGGATTTATTCACAATGTGCTTTATGAAAACTACTTAAAGAATCATAAGGCTCCTGAAGACTGTGAATTCTATATGTGCGGACCTCCACCAATGACTAAGGCTGTTATCAATATGCTTCATGACTTAGGTGTTGAAGATGATAATATCCTCCTTGATAACTTCGGTGGTTAAGGATAAATAAATTAGTATAAAGGACTCTACGGAGTCCTTTTTTCTCGTACGCATTGCATGCACATTTTTTAATAGGTAAACATCCCAAGATCATCGAGTATACGGATGTGATAAATAGAACGGTTCGTTTGGGTAATAGATTAAGAGAACCAAGGAGGAACGAACTGTGAAGGAATTGAAAGAGCTAAAAGCAGAAGACGGTGTGGAGTATGTCCAGGTCGGCGATTACTATATCCCCTGTTTACAGCTGCCGGAAGAAACCCGCCCCATTGGTCACAGGTGATGGCAGCATCGGGAATATCTGAAGCAGGCCAACCCCATGCTTCTCAATGACCTGATTCTAACCGGCAAGCTCTGGACTTATCTGGCTGATCTGAATGAGCAGGCACAAGAGCGTCTGAACCGCATTATTGCCCAGCTAAAGGCCACAGAAGGCGTTACAGAGGATATGAAAGCCCGAGCCCGATGGCATGGGTAAAGGCGATGAACAGTATCCGAAACCGAGTAGAGGAAGTTGTCCTCCGGGAAATGATCTATGGGGATAATGCGGTATGAGAATCTTGGAAGAATTTTGGTATGGAAATATTGAACCGACCGAGTACAATACATCTACCTGCAGAGAGCTGAAAGAAGCCCTTCACTTGATTACTAGAAATGAGGAAAAACTTCTGGCTACCATGACAGATGAGCAGAAGAATTTATTTTCCCGGTACCGGAAGCTGTGCATGAACATAAGACTATGATAGAGTGCCTGTTGTTCCAGTGCAGCTTTAAGCTGGGTGCCAGAATGATGATTGAGGTCATGGAAATAGATAACTAAATTATAAGCGGTAGCGCCCATCGGTTTTCAGAAATAATCGATGGGCTCTATTTTATATTGGTTATTGTAAATCTGTTTTGAGATATTGACTATAGGTATAGATCTTGTTAGTTCCAACCAATTCCATAAGAAAAGCTCTAAACACTGCATCTATTGGAACCGAGACAAAGAAAAATAATCTCTTTTTTGGCCTTGAGCAACATACATAAAATAGATTTCTGTTCCTTTCATAAGAAGCCTACTTTCCATTGGGAATATTAGTGTGTCCCGTTATCATTGGTGTATAGGTTTCAAACTGATATAGACTCCAACCTTTACTGATAACAAAGACAACATTGTCGTATTCTTCGCCCTTAACGCCATGTTCAGTGGAAAACATAGCATCAGGAAACAAGAAATCTATTGCTGCTGTAAATTGCAGATAGTCCAATTCTAAAAACGCTTGAATTGAAGTATCAGAAACGTACTTTGTTTCTGGAGCTTTCTGGTACAAATGATACCATCCGTCTAATTTTGGGGGAATAGGAATCAGTTTGCTCTGCTTGATCAACTCAAATACATCAATCGCTCTTTTGGTGCGAGCATTTTCTAACTGCCGCTGTAATTCCTTCCATTTGATTTTTTCGGATTTTTTCTTAATTGGAAATCGTTTGATTCCGAGTGTATCAAAAAGCAATTGCATATTTGAATCCTTAAGCGCTTTATAGATTGGCTCAACAGTATCCATAAAGAACAGCAGGAACGGCTCTTCTTTGTCTCTCAGCCCGTCAGCTAAAATTTCTAAAAGTTGTTCATATCCTTGCTGCGTAGCAAGGACTTTATGCGTTATCATTAGTACTTTTAGATTATCATCTTCGGATGATTCACGCTTGATTTTCTCCGTGACATTACTTAGACGATTTTTTAATTCTTCCGCAGGTAATTCGCCTTTCAGATTACATTCTGTCCGGCGAGGTCCTGTGTAATCGTCACAGGTAATTACAATTACTTCTCCGTCAAAGTCATCTATTGCAGATGTTTGAGGCAAGTCAGGCCGCAAATTATTTAAGAGCTGAACAATCCGTGGTGCAGATCTCAAATTCGAGCCTTTCTTTATAATCTTGAGATTCTCATTTTCAATCAGGCCACAAGCTTTGTTGGATTGATAAATCGTTTGCCAGGCGTCACCAAAAAAAACAAACTGAGGGCCTTTTTTCTCTGCGATAAAGAAGTTCACAAAGCGATCAATAATCGGTTTATAGGAATCTTGATACTCATCAATTAAAATCAAAGGATACTTGTCTGCAAATACACTCCGGAATTTTGCATTATCTAAAAGCCGACAAAAGAGCTTTAGAACGTCATCGTGGTACAAATATTGAATTCCATTTTCCTTGTAACGATCCCCCAAGGTATATGTAACTTCTGTGACCTTGACAAAATCTTTTTCATCTCGCAAGAAGTCGGGATTGTTTGTGACAATATCAATGAGAAAGCCTTGATACTGTTTGATAGCGTTCCATGAAAAGGAGTGGATTGTCGATGGAAGAATAAATGAATCTTTTGATAGTCGTTTAGCAATCACATCCACCGCAGCATTAGTATATGTAATGCAAACTACAGTTTGTTTCTTTCAGCGATATTCCGTCCACTTGTTTGCCTGAATCCATTCAATGGCTTGGTTCAGCGAATATGTCTTACCTGAACCAGCACCAGCCTCCACACGAAAGCTAATCCCATTCTGAAGTGCTGAAATAATTTGTTTATCTACTTTCTCGGCTTCAGCTTTTGCGAGGTCATAGTTTGTCCTTTTGTGTTCTTCACTCACGAACTTCCCCCTCCTTACTCAAGCACCCGTTGGTCATTGAGCCACACCAGTCCATCTTTGATATAGGCTGGAATAGCATAATCCTCACATTTACAAATAAGATCAAGAGCAAAATCTGTTTTACTCTTCCCTGAAAACTCAAGATCGTCTTCAGTAGGAGTATCCCTCAATTTATAATGTGTACGGTTGACATTCCGGATTGCTTCTTCCAAAGAATGCCCACACAATCTATCCTCTGTTGTTTGGAATTCTATGTGACATTTGTGTCTGGTTTTATCAGCAGCAGACATCGATGTAATCTCAGTTAGAGAGATTTTAGTATTATCATCCTCTGGAAGCCCTTTGATTTTCCGTACCCACCATTTTAGAGTTTCATTGGATGTGGTTTCACCGCAAGAAACAGGAACAGACTTATCATATATTCTCTCGTTTGCAGCTTTTTGGCCAGACACAGAAACCAAATCAGTAAGGATAAGGCATGGGATACCTAAAAACTCAGCGAACGGAATAAATTTATAGGCATACGCACCGTCGATTTCAACCAAGGCATAATACTGGGCAGGTAGTTTATATTCCCGAGAATCAAAATCCCCCGTCTTAGCGCATTTATCGATCATGTCGGGTAACAACAAACGTTCTGACGCCCCTTCAACAAAGACTGCTTTATCTGCAAAAAATAAATCACACTTGGTTAGAGTAAGATACTTTCGGATGAAATCAGTGTTAGAAGGATTCTGCTGAGAAAATTCCTTAGAACGACAAATGAAAATGTATTCATCAACCTTTGATATAGAACTGCGCCCTTGTTTTGAATGGCTAAGTTCGACTTTTTCAATCAGAACATCGTATTGCTTTTCCGCTAATGCTTGTAGATCGGTAATGTCTACGATGGAATTATCAGAGTAACTAATCATTAACCACCCCGGCTGTGGCGCATTTTGTGATAAGCGTCTCAAACGCTCCTAAAGCTTTAGCTTTTTTGCCAAAGTCTGATCCCCGTCTGTCTTCTCTATTCCTACCAATCGAAAGTTCATGCGTCTGAGGATTAATAGGCAGCGCTGGGTAATCGTATAAGCACAGTGTATTTAACACATGGTAATATCTGGAATAATGCTCTTTGAAATAAGGGGAGCAGCGTATACCAGAGTGCTTTTGTTTAAAACAATAGAATCTAAGCATTCAGAAAAATCAAGATTATAACAATCAAATGTTGTATATTCTTTTTGGGAGTACAATCCGGATTTCCGGTACTCTTTCATTAATGCCTTGTACTCTTCAATGATGTTAATTTTTCTTTTGGTAAGCAAATTATTGCATGTTGATTTGCTTTTCACTTTTAAGAACTGGGGAAAATGTGTTGTAGTAGATGCCGCTGCGCTCATGACAGACATTAGGATGGTTAACAGAAGATTTTTGGTATGTTCGTCCATTACCTGTTCAATGGCGCTACGCAACGCATCAATTTGACAACATTGTGCAATGCCAAAGTAAGCATTAGCAAAGTAAGTTAAAAATAAGCAGGGGAAGTCGAGAGCAGGCTCATTCCCTGGAATTATATGTGAAACCAACTCTGTAAGTTCTTTCATTCGGGGAGTGTCGCTATGAGGGGCAAATACAGATGGTGTTTTTTCGCAAAAGGTCTGATATAGCTTATAGTCTACGTTATCAACAAAAAAGGTTTTTCTGCGAATAGATCAGTTGATACTTTTTCTTGCAGAAGCATATATTTTTGTTCTACAACTGCCCAAAATGAAGCTTCTTCTAACTAGGAAAAATTACATCCGTTTAATATATCCTGGTTAATGATATATGTGTAGTACTCAATGTCATTGTTAATGACATGTTTATATGACTTAAGAGTCATAGCCAACAGAACCTGTTCCTGCAAATAGATCAACAACGGTTTGAATTGGCTTATTCTTAATTATTGGATCATATATACGAGAAATGATAGGTGCTTTACCAAACCCAGCCTTATATCCCCTAGCTTTAGCTATGGGGATATAAGGCATTCTCAAAAAATTTAAAATCTATTG
>CALXYT010000005.1 GCA_944393045.1 uncultured Succinivibrionaceae bacterium
TAAGACCTACAAAAGTAGGCTAGATTTGTTGATACTAGAAACCCCCGCATTTATGCGTGGGGAGTATGTCATAATTAGGTTTTTACCATCCACTTATCGTTAAAGTTTCCCATATGCATATTTGCATCTTATCTTTTTCCCATTACATCTTATAAGAGCATTAGCCTGATTACTTTAGGGGTTTACGTTAAATTTCACATTTAAGCAAAACTGACACCAAAATTAAATATATAAATATTATGTAAAACATGTAATATTTACAATGAATTTTTTTTTAAAATAACTGATTTTTAAAATTTTTATGATAGAATGAAAGTGTATTTATTCTAAAAAGATTATTCTTTTTTGCTCCAAGTTTTGAGGAGCTATTCTTTAGTCATGATTTGACTTTTATAAACAAAGAGTGAGATGAAAGATGTTTTAACTTAAAAGTTCGATAAAAAAGATGGTTCTTTTAAGGTGTGGTGTTAGACTAAGAGCAAAAATAATAATAGAAAAAAAGCAGCTAAGAAAAAGTATACAGTAAAATTAAAGACTGCATAAGAAAAAGCATAATAAAGATTTGTTAGTAAGCATAACGAGGGAGCTTATGAAAATTATTCATACAGGTGACTGGCATTTAGGCAGTACTATTTACGATTACGATCGCGCTAATGAGCATAAGGCATTTTTAGCGCAGATTTTAGCTATGCTAGCAGAAGATAGTGAGATTAGTGCAGTTTTTATTACTGGTGATATTTTTCATGTAGGTAATCCTTCTAATGAAGCTGAAAGAATGTTTTGTGATTTTTTAGTAAGTGCTAAAAAAATACGTCCTAATGTGCAGATTTTTGCGATTGCGGGTAATCATGACGGTGGTTTTAAGTTAGATACCGCAGGTGGTTACTGTTCCCTTACTACTGATATTCACCTTATAGGTTCAATTCCTTATGCAGAAGAAGCTAAAAAAGGCAAAAATAATGTCGATAAAATTGATTACGCTAAACTTGTGTTTCCGCTTTATGATAAAGCTCATAATGAGCAGGCATATGCAGTAGTAATTCCTTTTATCCGTACCTCACTTTTACGTAGTGGTGGACTTTTTGAGGATAGTATTGGTAATCACACTTTAGCGGAATGTCTTGAGAAGATTTATAAAGAAGCTCTTTTATACGCTAAAAGTAAAAATGGGCGTAATTTACCAATTTTAGCGTTAGGTCATTTAACTGTACATGGTTCAAAGGCTCATGATACTACCGATATAGGCATAAGTGCTATTAGCATTGGTGGTGAGGAGAGCGTTAATGTAAATATTTTTAAAGGTTATGATTATGTAGCCTTAGGTCATATTCATCTTGCCCAATCTATTGATAATGTGCATTATGCAGGATCTCCTATGCCTATAAATGCAGGTGAGGCAGATTATCAAAATGGTCTTATAACTATTAGCATTAACGAAAATGGTGAGATTACAAAAGAATTTCAAAAATTACAGCGAGAAGTTGATTTAATTCGTATTCCTAAGAGTAAAGGTGCTGTTTCATACGGTGAATTAGCATCATGTATCAAAGCTTTAGGAGTAAGCAAAGAGCCTTTAAATAAGCGTCCATTTTTAACTATTCATATAGCGATAGATGAAGAAAATAGCGATACTAAAAGTAGATTTGCCATGCTTGATGAAGTGCGCAGCAAAATTAGTAATAGCGAATGTTTTAGGCTTGGTCCCATAGTCCTTGAAGCAATAAAAGCTACAACTAATCAAGATCCTTTTGATGACGCTCCATTAGAAACATTATCGGTATACGATGTCTTTGAAAAGTTATATCAAACAACTTATCCTGATGCGCAAGGAGAGGTGCCTTCTTACTTAAAAGATGCTTTTACGCAATTGGTTGAGCTTTACCAAAAAGAGCAAGATGGTGATGCAAAGTTAGCTAATGAAGAAACAGCTTTAGTGAATAAGAATGAATAAATGGGTGGCAAATCATGAAAATTTTAAGTGTTAAAGGAAAGAATTTAGCTAGTATAGCGCAGGAGTTTACTATTGATTTTACAGATCCTCGTTTCGTGCGATCAGGTTTATTTGCTATAACCGGTAATACCGGTGCCGGTAAAAGTACCATTTTAGATGCCATAAGTCTTGCTTTATATGCTACCACCCCAAGATTTGCGAACTCTAAAAGTACTAAGGTTGAGCTTAATAATATCGATATTAATATCAATAACCCTTGCAATATCTTAACTTATGGTGCTAAGAAAGGTTATGCCGAGGTTAAGTTTATCGGAAATAACGGCTATCACTATATTTCACGTTGGGAGGTTGAAAGAACCAGGAGCAAATTACAAGAAAGTATGCGCTTAGAGGTGGAAGAAACAAATGTCTGTTTAACTAAAAAACGTGAAATTTTACAAACAGTAATTGAGGCCATCGGTCTTGATGCTGTGCAGTTTAATCAGGTAGTGTTATTACCACAAGGCGACTTTAGTAACTTTTTAAAGGCAGAACCAGATAAGCGATTGGCTCTGCTTGAAAAAATAACAGGCTCTACTATTTATAAATCGCTCTCTAAAATGGCTTTTGAAAAAAATAAGCAAATTGAAGAACAAATAAAAGAAGAGCGCTTATTAGTATCAGCTCTTGAAGTTTTAGATGATAAAGAGTTTCAAGAGTTAAGACAAGAACATGCTCAGGCACAAAGCATGGCGGAGCGTATTAAATTGCGTCTTGAGCATATTGACGATTATCAAGAAACTCTTTCTGAATATGAAATTATTCGTGCTAAGGTTACAAAATTAAAGCAGGATTTAATCAATAAAGAGGCCTCCAATAGCGCTTTGGAAATTGCCAATAAACGTAAGAAATACCAAGAGTATATTGAATATGCAGGCAATATTCATTTTATCAGTGAATTAAAGAGCTTACAAAAAGAATGTCATGAATTAGCTATTAAAAAGCAAAGTATAGAGAAAGAGCTAAGTGAACTTGCCCTGGAGATTCATAAACTTGAACCAAAACTTGATGAACAAAAGCTTAATGAGTTTAATTTTAGGCAAAAATGTCTTGCTCGTGAAGAAGAGGTTATTTGTGCTAAAAATTTTGATATAAAGATTACTAGCGCTCAGCAGTTATTAGCTGATTTAGCGCAGGACTTAAGTAAAAAACAAGCCCAAAAATGCGCTAAAAAAAAGGAAGTTGAGGAAAAGAATCTAGCAAAAGAGAACCTCTTAGAACAAAATCAAGATTTATTGGCGCAAATAGCTGGTAATAAAACAGCAACTTACGTTTTTAGCTTAAATGATATAGAGGATAACTTACGTAACTTTATTAAATTACAGTCTGAGATTGGTAATTACCAGGAGCAGGAAGAGCTCATAAAAGAAAAGTTAGGTAAGATTACTTTAAGGATTGAATCCTTAAAACTTGAGCAAGGCAAGGTTGCTACTAACATCGAGCTGCTTAATGAGAAAATGAATCTTGTTAAGGAGCAAAATAAAAAGTTAGCTGCATCTTCTTTAGATGAGCTAAATATCTTAAATGAACAATTTAGAAAAATGCAATTACTTGCAACTCAAGTTGCTCTAATGCCTAAAAAAATTGGCAGTAAAATCGCTAATGACGAGCAAATTATTAGTTTAAAGAATAAAGAGCAAACATTACTTGACCAGATTTCAAAAGATGAGCAAAAGGTAACTCAATTAGAAAGTCAAGTCTTAAAGCTTACGCAAGAGTATAAAAATAAAGAAAAACTAAGTATCTTTAAAGAGCAGCGTAAACACCTAATTGATAATGAGCCTTGTCCATTATGCGGAGCGGTGCATCATCCATATGCAGATATTGAGTTTGATGATAAAGAGTTTGAGTTATTAAAATTTGAGTGTGATAACGTAACTGATAGCCTTAAAGCCATAAAAGAAAGCTTAGCTGATAAAAAAATCGCTTATTCATCAGAACATGCTAATTTAATGCACCTTACTAATAGCCAAAAAGATTTAGAGGCGGAAATTAGTGGTTATTTACAAAAAATTACTGAGCTCTGTCAAAGTGTTAATAAAACCACAGTCTACGCGTCAACTGTTCCTTTTTGGGATAAGTTTAATGATGAACTTAGCGCAAGTATTAAAGAGCAAGAGCAAAACATTAAAAAAATTAAAGATGATTTACAGCAAAAAGATACTAATCAGCATCAATTAAATGAGTTAAGTAATGAGCTTCTTAAATTACAGGAGAGCTATAACTTATTTACTAACGAGATAAATACTTTAGAGCTTGATAAGCAAGATTTTGATATAAAAAGTATTAGCGCCGAAATTTCCTCACGTAAAGAGAGTGTAAAAAATTATCGAAGTTCTATCGATCGTTATTTAAAAGATGTACTCCCTTGGGAGAGTTATGTAATTAAAGAAGATGATAATAAGATTGAGCTTATTGATAGCGGTAGTGAAAAACTACTGAAGGTGCTCTTAGCTAATATTACCTCTTACAATAAGCAAGTTGAGGAACAGCAAAAAATTGAGGAGCAAATAAGTAAATTAGCAGTGGAGATAGCTAAGGCTAATAGTGAATTGGCTTTATTTACAAGTGAAAGTGACAATAAAGCTAAAGATGTTCAAAGTAAAGAGCAGGAACTTAAAGATCTTACTGATAAACGTAAATTTTTATTAGATGGCAGAAGTGTTGAGCAATATGAAAAAGATATTCAAGATACTAAAGATGAATTTAGTAAGAGTATTGGCGAGCTTGAAAATAAAATAAACTTGACTAAGAGTAAGTATTCACATGTAAGTATTAACTTAACTGATGCGCAAACAAGCTTTATGGAGCATAGTGCTGAATTTGATAAGGTTGAAAGAGAGTTTGAACGTACGGCGCAATCTTATGGTGTGGAGATTTCGTATTTTAGGAATATCTTAGAGTTAGATAAAAAAGAATTAAGTTCATACCAGGTTGCATTTGACAGATATGATGAAGAAGTTGCGCAATTAAAAAATGATATTAGTAGCAATGAACAGATTGCTCTTAGATTAGAAAGTAAAGTAAGAGAGCAGAAGTCATGCCTTAACCAGGAAGACTTAGCAGAAAATGGCACGATAAAAGCTCAAAGCGTATCAGCATTAACTACCAATCTCGCACAAAAGCAGGAGGAGGTAGATAATTTAAGTCATCGCATAAAATCAGATTTAGAAAATCGAGCCAAACGTGAGAATGCTGAGCAAAAGATTAAAAAGATTATGGAAGATAATTTGTGCTGGAGCAAATTAAATGAGTTAATTGGCTCCAGCACAGGCGAGAATTTTAGTAGATTTGCGCAAAGTATAACCTTTGATATGCTATTAAATGTGGCTAATCGTTATTTACGTGATTTTATGCCTCGATATGAACTTAAGAGAGTAGTTGATCGTAATTTTAAAGCGTATAACTTACTAGTTATGGTTATTGACCATGAAAATGGCGATATGGAGCGACCATATGCCACAATTTCAGGGGGGGAAACTTTTGCTGTATCATTATCCTTAGCAATTGCGCTTTCTGATATAACATGTGGTGGTAAACGCATTGAATCATTATTTATTGATGAAGGTTTTGCGACTCTTGATCCTGATAACTTAGAGTGTGTTATGGGAGTATTAGAAAAATTAAATCGTAAAGGGCGAACTATTGGTATAATTTCGCATTTAGAGAGCATTCCAACAAGAGTAGATACCAGAGTTGCCCTTGAGCGAATTTTAGATGAGCCAATGCATAGCAAAGTGGTTATTTATCCAAAATTATAGTAAAACTTACTAATTCTGCTAAAAATTTTATTTTTATCAGAATTTTGCAAAAAACGTGGTAGCTTTTAATAGCGAAAAAGTAAGATAACAATTATGGATAATTGCCTTTTTAGAGTAACTTAAAAATACTGGATTTTTTTAAGGTTTATGTTTAATACATCCATATAACATAAAGTAAATATAACATAGGCCAGAGATGTTTATGTTTAACTACTTACGTTAAAAATTAGGGATGGCGCATATTTTTGGATATTTTAATAGCAAAAATTCTATTTACATTGTACAATATAATCATGTAATAAAATTGTAAAAACTGTTATAAATATGTAAATTTTTTTTGGTTTTAGGTACTGGGGATTTGAGGTAGATATTTCTATGCGAAAGACGTTTTTGGCTTTAATGGTAGTAGGACTTCCAGCGCTTATCATTTATGGCGCATTAGAGCATCTACCAGCATTTATTCGCGCTCAGCAAGAATCACCGGAATCATCAGTACTAAATAAAGAGTTTAAAGACATTTATACTACTGATACCTCATCTAAGAAGGTAAAAGGCTCTAAAGATCAGATTGATGACTTTTTTTATCGTGGTATTGAGGTTGAGGAATCAGTAAGTAAAAATACTGAGTTTTATACTGTTAAAGCTGATACTCCTTGGGAATTACGAGAAAAGATTTTAGCAAGCGCCCCTGAAAATACCACAACTGAACGCAAATCTATCGTTAAGGTTTCATATAGCGTCGATTGGACTTTATCAACTACTCAGCTTGCTGGGGAATGTAAATTTAATGGTGCCAAGCTTAACACTGTTATTACTATGACCTTACCTCTTTGGGAGGGGGTGGAAATGCAAGATGAGTCAGTGCAAAAACAGTGGCAATATTATTTAGAACGAGTAAGCCACTATGAAAGTAGACATAATAAGATTTTAGAAAGAGCATCTCATCAATTAGCACAAAAGATTAAATTTATTCCTAAGCAAGCCTTATGTGAAGATTTACTCGAAAAAGTTAATGAGCTAGGTGCTAATAATATCGAATACACTAAAAATCTAGTAAAACGTTATAAGAGTGAAACTGGTGGTGGACGTCTATTAGGGGTGCAATTACCGAACTTTAGTCCTGATGAGTTAGCTCGATTTGCTAATTAAACGCTCTTTATTAAGCATGCAACTATTATAGTTTCTGGAATGGCTCTGATGCTTAGGATCCAAAATGTTAAAATAGTGCCATAAATCTTGTTTATCTGGATTATTTTTGGAGTTATTAGCTAAAAGTTCATATTTTTGCATGAGGTGATAAACTTTTTTGTGATTTACCTTTTTTCCCTCAGTTAGTTAAAACACGGCGACAACCATAAGAGATATGTTCATTGGATATAGCCCAACTCTCGTAGTTTTTCATTCTTTGCGTTTTTATCAGATTTCTTATGTAAAGTAATAACCACAGCTACTTATTTGAGCTAGTCATGCTGAAGAGTTATTAACATTTAAGATAATGCGTAGTGGGCAATTTAATTTATACCTAAGCTCCGTTATATATTGTGTTAACTCTTCTATTGTAGCTTTTTATTGTTCTGTTTAAGAAGTTCAATTTTTTAACTATTCTTCCTTAACTAATTGGCTAATTCTTTGCTCATTAACTTCTTTAGTGAGCTTTTTGGTGGCCGTTAAGTTTTGAGGGATATCTGTTGGCATATTGTCTTCTCTTTTTATGTTTTTTAAAGTCTAAGAAAACCTTAAACTTAATGTTTAATTATACGCCAAAATTAAACGTCTAATGTATTCCTGAAATAACAGTCTTAAAATATTGGATAGGCTACTAACATCTCGCGTTTTCTACCAAAGCCTGGGCGTTTTTGAAGGGTAAAATTACAGGCTTGCAGATGTTCTCTTACCATGCGTGCTACACTAAAGGTAGCAAGTGAGGCTTCAGGAGTTAATAAATCATGTAATGCTTTAAAAACCTCAACTGACCACATTGCCTCATTTTGTTTGGGGGCAAAACCATCTAAAAACACGGCATCAACTTTATCACTAAGCTTTGAGTCAATAGCTTTAATGGTAGTTACAATATCGCCAATGATAAGATAAAGAGTAAAGTTTTTATCAATTGGAATAATGTTTAAGCCACTTTTAAGGGAGGCAACAGTATAAGCATTTATGACTTTTTGGGCTTCTTTATTAAAAGGGGTAAACTTATGTGCTTTAAAAAAATCATCCTTACTTAAGGGCATAAGTTCAAAGGATAAAAAGCTTATATGCTTAGGTTTTTTGGCTAAGCTTTGGGTAAAGTTCATTAAGGTTATAAGATTTGAGCCTGTACCAAAGCCTGTTTCTAAAATAACAAAATCCTTATAATCATTGGTTGAAAAACGCTCTTTAAGGTTATTGCCTGCAATAAAGACGTGTTTTGTTTCCTCAAAACCACCTGCATCAGAAAAATAGACATCATTAAAATCAAGATTAGTTGGTTCATTGTGCTCATTAAAAGTAAGTTTGGCATAGGAAAAAGGAGCTAATGTTAAAGGTGTTAGGACAATATGCATAAGATTATTAAGATTTTAAAAATAAAAAAAGTGAATTAATTTTTAGGTTCAATATGATATTTGGCAGTAAAAATATCCTAAGTTTAGCATATTTTAGGTACTTTATTACATTCTTGAGTAGTTTATGCAAAATTGTTATAATGTATAGTTAATTGGAGTAGATTAACTTTAAGTAATGATACGTGTATTTCATTACGTTTTAAATAATTTTAACTTGCAAAAATAATTAACCTGTGGCATATATAAATACAGAAATTATCTACTTTGTAGAGTTGTAACTCCTCCGCTTTACATGGGGGCTTTAAATAGAACCTTTTCTGCGGTATGTTAGGTATAATAAAAATAATATTAGAGAAAATTATATGAAAAGAGCAGTTATTACTGGTATAGGAATTGTTTCTAGTATTGGTAACAATGTGCAGGAAGTTCTTGCTTCTCTCAAGCAAGGAAAATCAGGTATCACTTTCTCCGAACAATTTAAAGAGGTTGGTTTAAGATCTCAGGTTTGGGGTGATGTTAAGCTCTCATTAAGTGAGGCAATTGACCGTAAGATATTTAGATTTATGGGAGATGCTGCAGGGTATGCTTATTTATCTATGGAGCAGGCTATTAAGGATGCTAACTTGCCAGAAGATCAAGTCTCAAATGTCAGAACCGGTTTAATTTGTGGTTCAGGCGGTCCATCTACTCATCATCAGGTGGAGGCTTGTGATACTCTTAGAACTAAAGGTGTCAGAAAAATTGGACCTTATCAGGTGACTCGTTGTATGAGTTCCACAACTTCTGCATGTTTAGCCACTCCTTTTAAGATTAAAGGGGTAAATTACAGTATAAGCTCTGCATGTTCTACCTCAGCGCACTGCATTGGTAATGCTTATGAACAAATTATGTTAGGTAAGCAAGATATAGTATTTGCAGGCGGTGGAGAAGATTTAGATTGGACATTAGCTTGTTTATTTGATGGAATGGGGGCATTAAGTACCAAGTATAACGATACTCCAGAAAAAGCTTCTCGTACTTACGATGCTGATCGTGATGGTTTTGTGATAGCTGGCGGCGGTGGTATGCTTGTAGTAGAAGAGTTAGAGCATGCTTTAGTTCGTGGTGCGAAGATTTATGCTGAAATCGTAGGTTATGGTGCAACATCTGATGGTTATAATATGGTGCAGCCTTCAGGTGAGGGGGCAGTAAGATGCATGCAGGATGCGATGAGTTCTTTAGGGGAGCGTAAAGTGCAGTACATTAACACTCACGGTACCTCAACTCCTGTTGGTGATACTAAAGAGCTTGAGGCTATTAGAGAAACCTTTAAAGAAAATGTGCCATATATTAGCGCAACCAAGTCTTTAACTGGTCACTCTCTAGGGGCAGCTGGTGTACAAGAGGCAATTTATTCTATTTTAATGCTTGAGCATAATTTTATTGCTCCAAGTATAAATATTGAGAACTTAGATTCTTTAGCCCAAGGTCTCCCAATTGTAACAAGTCCTAAGGAAATAGAGCTTGATACAGTTATGAGTAATAGTTTTGGGTTTGGTGGTACTAATGCAAGTTTAGTATTAAGTAAATACCTGGGATAATTTAAGATATTCTAAGAATACCGAAGATCGCAAAGAGGTTTTCGGTATTTTTTTTGGGAAAAAACATGCGTTTAGATAAATGTTTAACGGAGAATTTAGCTGTTAGTCGTAAAGATGCAGGCAAACTTATTAAGCAAGGCAAAGTTTGTGTTAATGGCATAGTAGTAAAGGATAGTGCCTATAAAGTGGCTTTAAACGATGAACTAACCTTTATGGACGAAAAGCTTCATATTAAGGAAGAAGATTATAAAGCTTATTATATGTTAAATAAGCCTAAAGGTTACGTTTGCGCAAGTGATGATTCCTTAAATCCTTATGTAATAGCCCTTTTTAAAGATGAATATAAAGCTCGTGAGTTATTTTGTGTTGGGCGCCTGGATATTGATACCACTGGGTTGTTATTAGTAACTAACGATGGTCTTTGGAGTCATAAGATAACATCTCCTAAGCATCATGTATCAAAGGTATATCGAGCATTTTTAGCTGATCCTTGTCCAATTGATGCAATAGATACTTTTAAAGAAGGCATAGTTCTTAAAGGTGAGAGTAGTAAGACCAAGAGTGCCAAACTTACAATAATAAATCAGCATGAGGTATTATTAGAAATTACTGAAGGAAAATATCATCAGGTAAAGCGCATGTTTGCAGCTATTGGCAATAAAGTCGAAAAACTTGAGCGTCTAACAATTGGGGGCGTATCTTTAGATAAGGAGCTTAAGCCTGGTGAGTTTCGTAAATTAACTCAGGAAGAGCTTAAGCTTTTAGGAGTGGGGGGATAAGTTTAAATTTTTATGCAAAAATCTTAGAGCGAAAAGAAAAGAAGATAGCGCCCATAATGCAAAGACCTGCCCAGGCATAATCCCAGTTCCATTTTTCATCAAAATAAAAAATGCTAATTGGGATAAATACTGATAAGGTGATAGCTTCCTGCATGATTTTTAGCTGACCAACAGTAAAATATTGGTTAGCATAACGGTTAGCAGGAACCATTAAACAATACTCAAAAAGTGCAATGCTCCAGGAAAATAAAATGGCATAGAATAATGGTTTATTGGCCATTTCCTTTAAATGAGCATACCACGCAAAATTCATAAAAATATTACTGCATATTAGCAGTAAAACACAACCTAAGATAACTAATTGTGCTGGCATTTAAAAACTCCTCTTAAAGTATCGGTGCATTATACAGGAATTTTACGCAAGAATATTGTAAAATGCTAAATATTCAAAAATATATTACGTATTTTTAGAGGTGGTAATTCTGTAATAAAATACAAATTTGGGTAAATAACGAGGAATCTTTATGGCTAAACCAGGGGCAAAGGGCATTACACGCATCATTAATGCTACTTTTTATAGTATGAAAGGTTTAAAAGCTGCTTTAATTCATGAGGCAGCATTCAGGCAGGAGGCATTTTTAGCAGTAATTATGATTGTTGCCGCTTTCTTTATTGCCTCAAGTTTAGTAGAACTTATTTTACTTATCATAGGTCCGTTTTTAGTGATGACGGTGGAGATTTTAAATTCTGCCATTGAAAGTGTAGTAGATCGCATCGGTAATGAATACCATGAACTGGCAGGTAGAGCTAAGGATATGGGAAGTGCTGCGGTATTTATCATGCTTATGTTTACCTTGATTGTTTGGGTATTGGTAGTTGATAATAAATATTTTAATGTATTAACAAAGGCTTTTAATTAATGAATATACCTAATAATGATAATTCTCTTATAACTAAAGAGTACGAAGATTTTGTAAAAGATCCTGGCTATGTGCAAATTTTAGCGGATATGCACCTGCGAATAAAGGCGGTATTTATCGCTAAAATTATTTTGCTTCTTATGGCGTTAAAGCCCTTTATCTTTAAAGTATATGGTTATTTAAGTGCTGATTTACCTCTAGCGCAAATCACCTTTACTTTTTATGAACTTATCGAGGCTCTGGTTCCTTTTACTTTAGGTGTGTTGTGGTTTATTATAAAAAAATCTTTCTTTGCGATAATTTGCTGCTTGGGAATGCTAATTTTATTTTTATATTTAGTAGCTATCAATCCACAAGCAAGCCCAACTTTAATTGTTAATATTCTTATTTTAGTAGTACTTTATTTTGCAGTACGCATGCAGGCGCAGATAGAACGTTTTGACCGAAATTTTAAGTTGCTCCATGATATACCACGATATCGTCAATATAAAAAGTTACTTCTAAAAGAGCAGAAACGTAAACTTAAGGCTAAATAATATAATAATGTTTCTTAGATGTAAAAATTAAACCATGCTCAAATTATTAGCTGGCAGCATGCGTATTTTTATCCAAATTACTTACGTTTACTGTTAATATGTGAGTATTGGTTTAAGCTGTATATATTTACCCCAAGCGAGCGCTTAAAAATAAAGTTCTAATGTGCTTTTTGGAAGGTGGTAGATATCTTATTTTATAATTAAAGGAGAGTGGTAATGATTGAGTATATCAATAGCCTCGATTTAATTTTGCAGGTATATTACGGTTTAGCAATCGTTGGCGGGATAATCTTTTTAGCGCAGCTTTTAATGCTCTTTTTAGGTTTTAGTACAGATGGTATAACTACCGATGTGCCTGATTCTTCAACCTATGCTTTTAAGTTCTTTTCATTACAAGGATTATCAGGGTTCTTTTTAATCTTTGGGTTAATTGGTGCTTATACCCAAGATATTACTAATAATGGCATTATTTCTTTTATCGCAGGTTTAGTTGCAGGTTTAATCATGAACTTTATTATCTGCAAACTTATCAATATGCTCTTAAAGCTTCAAAGCAGTGGTAATTTAGATTACCAAAATGCAATAGGTCTTTCAGGTACCGTTTATTTAAGTATACATAAAGGAGAGGTTGGACAGGTTCAAATTAATATTCAAAATCGCTTAGTATTCCCCAAGGCAGTCTCAGCTGATAATGAAGAGATAAAAACAGGGGAGCGAGTTAAAGTTGTTAGAGTTGATAGCGATAATATCTTAGTAGTTGAAAAGTGCTAGTTATTATTAAATTAAAGTTATAGTTATAAATACATTATAAAGGACAGTAAACAATGCTTGTTATTATTTCGTTTGTTATTGGTGCGTTAATATTACTGGCACTCATAATATTCTTTGTTAATCGCTATAGACGATGCCAGTCTGACCAAATCTTAGTTATTTACGGTATGGTATCAGGGGAGAGAACTTCAAAATGTATGCATGGTGGTGGCGCATTTGTATGGCCATTAATCCAAGATTATAAATATATGAGCTTAACCCCAATTACCATTAATATTCCATTACAAGGGGCGCTTTCTTCGCAGAATATTCGTATTAATGTTCCTTCAGCATTTACTATTCGTATTAGTGAAGAACCAGGTATTATGGAAAACGCGGCTGTATGTTTGCTTGAGCTTGGGCAAGAGCAGATTGAAGATATGGCAACAAATATTATCTTTGGTCAGTTGCGTTTGACAGTAGCATCTTTAACAATTGAAGAAATTAACCAAGACCGTGAAAGCTTCTTAGAAAAGATTCGTAAGAATGTGGAACCTGAATTAAATCGTATCGGTTTAACATTACTTAACGTAAACGTTACAGATATTACCGATGATGCAGACTATATTGCAAGTATTGGTAAGAAGGCAGCTGCTGAGGCAGTAAACCAAGCTAAGATTGACGTGGCAACTCAAGAGAAGATTGGTTCTATTGGTGAATCTGCAGCAAATAAGGAAAAAGATATTTCTGTTGCGGTGAATATGGCGGAAGCACAAAAAGGTATGAAGCTTGCCGAAGCTGACCAGCGCTGCTACGTGGCAGAACAGGAATCTAATGCTATTGCAGGTGAAAATGACGCTAAAGCAAAGATTGCACAATCAAATGCTAATTTAAGTGTGATTGAGGCTGAGGCTCGTAGACAGGCTGAAGTTGCGCAGCGTATGGCAGAAGTTGAAATTCAGAAAGCTCAGTACGAAGCTGAAAAGCAACGTTTGAATGCTGCCGAAATTGCCCAGCAAGAAATTGATAAACAGAAGATTATTATCGATGCACAAGCTGTTGCTGAAAAAGCTCGTCAGGAAGCTGCTGGTGAGGCTGATGCTATTTTACTTAAATATCAGGCTGAAGCAAAAGGTCAGCAAGCTTTACTTGAGGCAAAGGCTGAGGGGTATAAGAGATTGGTGCAGAGTGCTGGTAATAACGCATCTGATGCCGCAACTTTACTTATGATTGAAAAACTTGAACAATTAGTTAGTATGCAAACAGAAGCTATTAGAAATATTAAGATTGATAAGGTTACTGTTTGGGATAAGGGGGAAGGAGCATCTGATGGTAAAACCTCTACTGCTGACTTCTTATCTGGTATGGTAAAGAGTTTGCCACCACTACATGATGTAGCGCAGATGGCAGGCTTAAACTTACCTCAATACCTAGGCTCTTTAGGTAGTGCTCCAATAGATGTTAAAAATGCAAAGGTGGTAAAGGAAGATAAAAAAGTAGCAGCAACATCTAAAGCTACTAAAGAAGAAAGTGCTAATAAAGCAGAGTAATAAACTTTATTAAGCTTTACCTGGAACCTAGTTTATCTTTTTAGACTAGGTTCTTTTTTATGTAGAAAAAAGTGGAGAAAAGCAAAATCATAAAGCAATGACTAAAACTAACACAAAAAAAAATAGTAAAATATAAACCACCGTAACCCCAATAAACTAATACAAAAAGGTAATAGCAAGTGATTGCAGAAGATAAGAAGCAAGTATGTGAAGAAAATAATGATGAATTTTTTATGCATGAGGCCATAGAAGAGGCTAAAAAATCATTAGCGCAAAATGAGGTACCGGTAGGGGCGATAATAGTCAAGGATAATACTATTATTGCTAGAGCCCATAATTTAATGATTAGTGATCATAGTCCAACGGCTCATGCTGAAATGCTTGCTATAAAAACAGCTGGTGAGTTTTTAAAGAATTATCGCTTGGTAGATACTACACTTTATGTTACTTTAGAGCCTTGTGTTATGTGCGTAGGGGCTATTATTCATGCAAGAATAAAAAGAGTAGTATTTGGAGCAAGTGATTATAAAACAGGGGCGGTAAATTCAGCTTTTAACTTACTGTTAGACCCAAAGCATAATCATCATCCTGAAGTTTTAGGGGGAGTTTTAGGGGAAGAAACCTCTAAGCTTTTATCAGATTTTTTTGCAAAAAGACGTCTTGAGATTAAAGAAGAAAAACTTAAGAAAAAACTTTTAGAAAAAAGGTAACAGATAAAAAACGCAAAAAAATAAAATCAGCCAAAAATAAAACACTAAAAATCCTAAAAAATCTCAAAAAAATTTGTAACGTTAAAGCCTGCTAAACGTTTCCTTAATGCAATTGAGTTTAGTATGCATTAGGTATTTACTTAATTGTTCCTTTTTGTAACTGTAAAAAATTATCCCTCAAACTTGTATTTGAGGGATTTTTTTAGCTTTCTAAGTATGTAATTAACCAACAAGCTATTTGTTATTGATTGTTACATCATTAGCTATTTCATCGGTAGTAATTTGAGTATCAGAAGACCCTGGTTCCTGGGCTAAACTTTCTTCTGTTATAGCTTCTTTATTGATACCTGATTCTACAGCTTGTAAGTAGTCATAAATTGCGATTTGTGATCTAATCTTACGTCTATTACCACGTTTAACGTATTCATTTACCTGATCTTGATCGATAACACGAGCCTTCATGGTATCTTTAAATTGGATATCGATAATATCTAAAATACGCTGCTTTAATATTGGAGAAAGTATAGGAGTACCAACTTCAATACGGTAATCAAGGTTACGAGTCATCCAGTCAGCAGATGAAATATAAAGTTTAGTATTACCGTTATTATAGAAGAACATTACACGAGGGTGTTCTAGGTAACGGTCTACAATACTAATAACTGAGATGTTTTCACTTAAACCTTTAACACCCGGGCGAAGTGAGCACATGCCTCTAATAATCATCTTTATTTCTACCCCCGCTTGAGATGCAGCATAAAGACGAGCAATCAAGCCCTTATCAACGAGGTTATTAACCTTAAGGATAATCTGAGCCTTAAATCCAGCCTTAGCATTATTAATTTCATTATCAATTAAAGAGTAGATATTATTTCTTGAATTGATTGGTGATACTAGTAAGTGCTTGAAGTTCGGTCTGATGTATGGGTATTCAATAAACTCAAAGACATTTTCAACCTCGCCAGCAAGTTCTTCATTAGCTGTAAAGAGCGCAAAGTCGGTATAAATCTTGGCAGTTTTTTCATTAAAGTTACCAGTACCAATATGAGCGTAACGAACATGCTTATCATTTTCAATACGAGTAACAATACAAAGCTTAGAGTGAATCTTTAAGCTTGGTACACCAAATAATACTTTAACGCCTGCATCAGTTAATCTGTTAGCCCATTGAATATTGTTTTCTTCATCAAAACGAGCTTTAAGTTCAACTACTACTGTTACGTTTTTACCGTTATTAGCAGCATCGATAAGTGAGTCAATAACACGGCTATTACGAGCTACACGATAAATGTTAATCTTAATAGATGTTACTGATGGGTCATATGATGCCTGACGGAGTAACTCAGTAAAATATCTAAATGAGTGATATGGATAGTAAAGTAAAATATCATTACGCTTAATAGCCTCAAAGATATTATTTGAAGCTTCAAAGTCCTTAGAACTTAAAGCTGGTAGCTTAGAGTTCTCAAGGTAATCACGACCTACATTCGGGAAGCCGATAAAGTCTTTGAAGTTATGGTATCTGCCACCGTCCATAACAGAATCGAAGTCTTTCATAGAAAGTTCTTTAAGAAGGAATCTCACCATGTCTCTTGGCATATCTTTGTCGTATGCAAAACGAACCGGCATAGCGATAAGACGCTGCTTAAGACTGTTAGACATGTTTTCCACAAAAGATCTATCAAGCTGTGAGGTTAAATCATATTCCGCATCTCTATTCATCTTAATAGAGTAGGCTTTAATCTTGGTGTAATCAAAAAGACCACGGAAAATATCATCAAGGCCAATTCTGATTACATTATCAAGGATCATCAATACCTTATCACGGCGATTAGCAGAAGGAACTTGAATAAAACGCTCTACCTTATCAGTAGGAATTTCAATAAGAGCATACTGTGGCTTTTGGTCATCTTTAAGCATTTCTACTGCCAAATAAGTATATTTATCTTTTAAGAAGGCAATTAAGTCTACTGATTCAGAAAGAATTACAGGGCTAATGTGTTTTAATACATTATCTTTAAAATACTTCTTTACCCAAACTTTTTGGTCAGGAGTAATTTGTGTTTCATCAAGTAGGTAAATGCTATGAGAAGCTAATTCTTGTAATAAGGTCTGGTAAGTTTTATCAAACACAATACTTAATTGCTTCACACGATTTAAAGCTTCTTTTAAGATAGCCTTTGAACCTCTATCGGTGCCATTTTCTTCATCGATTAGGACACTACGCTTAAGTTCAGCAATCTTAACTTTAAAAAATTCATCTTGGTTGCTTGAATAGATTCCTAAAAATCTCACTCGTTCAATAAGTGGTACGCTTTCATTTTGAGCTTCTTGAAGCACTCTTTCATTAAAGGAAAGCCAACTAATTTCTTTTGGTATCCAATTCATTGCATCCGTTTTCATAAAGAATCCTTGATAAAGTTGAACTAAAAACTAAATCTAAATGATAAATTTAAAGGCTCAAGAGCGAGTTAAATTTATCCGAGATTGCTGGTTTATAAAGCTTTTATATGTTTTTAAGCACACAATGGCATAATAAAAAACTTAGCTAATTATACCATATGTTTGCTTATTTATGTTATTGACCTTCTTAGCTAAAGATGAATATTGCTTAAAAGGGGAAAAGCTTTTTTATGGTAAATTTGTGAGATAGACTGCAAAAAGATAAAAATCTTAATAAAGTTCATTTTATAATCTTTGTGTTAAATTACTGCAAAAGAGAGGTAAAAATCTT
Source organism: uncultured Succinivibrionaceae bacterium (assembly GCA_944393045.1). GTDB lineage: Bacteria > Pseudomonadota > Gammaproteobacteria > Enterobacterales > Succinivibrionaceae > HGM20899. The sequence continues at coordinate 17,857 of CALXYT010000005.1, forward strand.
AATAAAACCTTAAAAGGTGTTTTTTCATGAAAAATTCTTTTGTTAGATGAAATAAATTAGCCCCTGCTTGGAGCTGGGACCAAAGGGGGAGAGAAAAGGTACAGGTTAGGAAGAAGTGCAGGAATAATTAGTTAAAGAGGTAACTTGCAAAGTAATTTTTTATAAGATTAAAACTGAAGTGTCTGTCAAAGCCTATTAAATCATGCGCAAAAGTCTCTTCTGCCTCAATTAGTCTTAATGGGGTAAGTTCCTTGATAGCTTTAGCGATAAATAAGTTATTAAGTTTACTAAAAGACTTATGATTAGTTTTGTCTATGATGTAAGCTAAAACTTCACTATCATTATATTGTGCCTGATACTGCTTAGTAAGCACAGAGCTAATAAGTAATGAACTTGGTATAAGTACCTTATAATCATTTACGCTAGCTAAATTTAATACATTATCAAGTTCTGAATTATCAAGATTTACTAGAAAATATTGTACGTTTTTAACTTTGGAGCTTTTTATTCTTAGCAAGATAAATTTATTCGGCAAGTTCTCACTATCCTTTAATTGCTCAAAGGTGGTGGCGTTAATTAGTACTTTGCTCTTTATTTGATTTAGATACAAATTAGTAAACTCTTGGGCGAGATTCTGGTAGATACTGGTATCGAAGATATAGATTGTTTGCTTGTTGGATAACTCCTTAATTAAGCTATTTTTACAATGCTCGATTGCTTTATTATTTTTTTTGTTATTTTCTAACTGCTCTTTAATTAAAGATTGGAGTTTTTTAAAGGAGAGCTGATGTAGGGGAGTCGGGTTTTTAGAGTATTTAAGAAGTGTATTATATTGATTTAAGTTTACAATTAGCTCTGTTAAAAGTGCGCAACGAGCCAGTAGTGGTGTTTCCTGGTTGCTAAGCTCTTTATGTAAGTTATTCCATGCGACAGGTTTGTTATTAAATAGGTTTTTAATCATAGCTTCACCTCTTCTTAAGTTGCTGTCTTAAGCTTGAGTTCATGATACATGTGCAAGATTAAAGTTTAATGCAATTGATGTAAAACTTAAGAAAAGAGTAAGAGCTAATTGTTAAAAATAAACCAGACTACCTTCATAGTCTGGTAAAAAGATCAAAATTTTAAAAAATACCTAAGAATTTTTTATGTTTTTTATAAAATGGTTTACAGCCTTTAATAGCGTTAGTAATAAAGCTACTTTCCTTATTATATTTAATAAAATCTTGTGGGATATTATTAACATAAGGCTTGCAAAGTTTGGCCATATCGGTAAATAGATGTGTTACATCCTCATCATCAGATTCAACTATGATTAAGTAGCTTAGCCCCTTATCAGGTCTTTCCATTAAACGAAGCCAGGCATTATTAACGCAGTGGTGATTTTTTAAGACATTTGTCATGATATCAACTATTTTGGCGGGGTAAACTTTCGGGTTTCCTATTAGTACTTTAGTGCCCGATTCAATAGTGTAAGTGCGAGCAACTTCCACATTACCTGCTACATTAAGCATGGATTTGATAAGTGCCTTATTTAAGGTAATGCTCGCCCCAAATGGATTTATCACAATGCCATCATTATCTTTAAGCTTATCAACTAAATTGGTGGCAAGTTTAACAAAGCTTTGTTTTAAGGTGCCGGATTTTTGTTGGGTTAATTTATTAAGCTCTGTCTCATTGGTAAATACAGGGCAATAGATATCGCCATTTTCATTTTGGAGCATCATTAACGAAACATCAGAGGCTTTTGGGATTACTAGCTCATTGTTATTATTGATTGAGGCATCAGAAATATTAATAGGTGCTAGAACTTGTGAGGTAAGCAACTTTTGTAAAAAAATCTGACGGTTAATATCAGTTTGTGATTCATAAAAATGAGTAATAGCTTTATCTAATTCTTCATTATGAATCATCTGCTGAGTATTGTTTAACTTATCTACTACATCTTTGTTAGCTGCCATAAAATGACCTATCTTAAAACTTGTCATAAAACATACATTTATATCTTTAAGGGGATGATAATTCTTTAACAGTGGGTAATGTTTTTGATTGTAGCAGTTAGTTGCAATCTAGGCAAATAATACTAGGTGCTTTTTGGGCAAGATAATCGTAAAAATGCGATTTTTTAGGTAGATTTTGATGCTTAAAGAATGCAAGATAAGAGTAGATGGCTTATTTTATTTTTTGTCTTTTGTGCCGATAAGTAAGTATAGGAGGAGTAAATCTAGCGCATTTTTTTCTTGGTCAGGAGGTTCTTATGGACGGACTATATGCCATTATCCCCAAAGGTATTAGGGAAGCTAAGGATTTACGCTTTAAAAAAGGTGTAGAGAAAGTTGCTAAAAAAGGTAAAAGTAGCGCCTTATTAGAAAATGAGGATAACTCAACTAAGTATGCTTTAGAAGATACTGCAACAAATAAGGAAGAAGCATTTACTGAGCAAGATAGTAATGATGAGAGCCTTGTTTACGGGCGTGAGGGGCAAGTAAAAGAGGACATTACTACTAAAAAAGTAGATTTTAGTACTTAATTTTAGAACTTTACTTAAAAAGTATGGTTCTGGTAGATTATGGTTCTGAAGTTCTCTTGTAATTTTGGCTTATCTGCCCGGTAGAGGCGATAAGGCTTAGTATCGATTAAAATTAGCGCTTCTTTATATGAAAGTTTTGCACTAGCTTCTAGTAACTGATAGCCATAAGCTTTAATGTGTGGTTCATCTTTGTCAAAGAAATATTTTCCTAAAGTAAAAAATCCATGAGCATCACCTAAGGTAATACGATTTAAGTGTCTAATCCAGTGATTAGCTTCTTTATACTGTTTATTGCTATAAAAATCGTAAATAATCTCTAAGACCTTATCTACCTTAGTAACATTTGCCTGCTCTAAGGCAAGATGCGCTTTATTGGCTGCCTCAATTTCATAAGGGGTATAGGAGTGCTTAAATTCTTTACCGTCATAAGTTGTAAGTGGTGAGCTTATAGTTTTAATGGTATCACTTACGAGCATATTGCAAGTAGTGAAGGGTTTAGCAAAAACTTCTTGCTGAAAATATAAATAATTCGGGCTTTTTTTGGAAAGGGTTGATTTATAAAGATCAGCAAGTTTTTCAGCACTTGCAAAAATCCCATACGAGCATTCTTTAGCATAGCTAATAAAACTATTAGCAAGTGGGGTGTTTTCTGTGCGGGTGAAGTTATCAAGGGGTAATTTAAGATTACGAGAAACAAATTCTCTTTTTGGCGCACAACCTGTGGTAATAATAAGGGTTATTAGAGCGCAAAGTAAGAGAAATTTGTTCATAAGAGGTTCTTATAATGGGATATTAAACTCAGGGCTTTTCTTAAAATCGCCACGAATATCAAGTAATAAATTATTGTTATCAAAGGTTACTATTAACCTTTTAATTTCAGGATCTTGCCAACCTTGGCGCAAGAAGTACACGTAATACCACTGTTTATTATTTAACTGATCTAGGAGCATTGGAGTTCCTAAAACAAACTTAACTTGCTCCTGGGTCATGCCTTTGCGTAGTTTATAAACATCTTTTTGCTCTGTAAAGTTCCCTTGCGCAAGATCTGGTCGATAGGCACAAGCTGAACATAAAAGAGCAGCTGACAAAATGATAGATAATAAAGTTATTAGCTTCATAAAATAAACCAAAATTTAGTAATTCTTATAGCTTAGTTATCTAAAGAAACTTAAGCATTTTAATAATAGCAGTTGTTATCTTTTGATACAAGTTTTGTTTTAGCTTTTACCTCCTTTAAGAAAGTATAAAGAAAGTAGCTAGCGCTGTAGCCCTAATTACGTTAGAGCTGTTTTCTTATTACTCTTTATGAGCGCTTATTTCTGTTTCTTGGTTCTTGGTTAATTTGGCCCTCATTCTTGCCTGCTCTTTTAGAGCTTCTTGCATAATTTCCTTACGAATGCGATAACAGCCAAAATGACCTAAGAATAACGTTAAAATATAATCAAGCTTAGTAGGTTTGGAGATATCAGCTGTTAAAATTTTTAGACCTGCGCAGTATATGGCATTTAAGAGTAAAATGCAGACTACCATAACCACAATGCCTACTTTCATATCATTTGAGGCATGTGGATAAAAAAAGTAAAAGTAAATGGCACCAAGCCAGATACCCAAAACGATGAGTGCAAAGAAAATATTAACTATCAATCTCATAGCTTTATTCCAATAACAAATTACTTACGCAAAAAATTTTGGCTATTGTAGATGAGAAAACTTAAAAAACACAGCATCTTAACTATATTGTGTGAGCAAGTATAGTTAATTTAAACTCTTATGTTCTTTCTACCTTATAGAGGCGGTAAATTACCTGTCCTGCCGTTCCTTCTTTAAGCATCGTTAAATAGGCTGGAGGAATAAATTGTGCCTCTTTTTCTTGTTCGATATAAATTAACGTACCATTTGGGGCTATTTGAGTCGTTAAAAGGGTAAAAACTTGCGTTAAGATATCATGCCTAAAAGGAGGGTCTAAAAATATAATATCAAAACTTTCTTTTGTGGTACGTAGAAATTCCAGGGCGCATATATTAAGAAGGGTAAGGTTATTAGGCTTAAGAAGCTCAGCCCCTTTTTTAAGGTTTACATAGACCTTTTTATCTTTTTCAATCATAGTTACGCTTTTAGCATAACGAGATAGTGCCTCAAATCCTAAACTACCTGCTCCGGCAAATAAGTCAAGGCACTTTTTATCACGAATGGTAAACATTAACCAGTTAAAAAGTGTTTCTTTAACGCGATCGGTTGTAGGACGCAAACCTTTGCTGTCAATTACTGTAAGCTTTCGACCTTTATATTGCCCGCCAATAATGCGAATATTACCTTGGACTGAAGTTTTTGGGGTAGGTTTAGGCATGATTTTCTCCTAGAATATGCCGTAATATTGTACCTAAAAACCTAAAAAGTTGTTACAAATTTTGCGCTCATGATTACTTTTTGATATAGTAGGTTCGGAAAATTGGTTATTGAGAAGATAAACATGGCTAAAAAAGGTTTATTCTCATGGTTTCACCGTAAAGATGAAAACCCTGAGCAAGTAGAAAAAGCAGGTAAAACTTCAAAAGTTTCAGAGCAAAATAGAGCAGAAGCTAATGATTTAGCTAAAAAGGAACAAGCAGTAAAACAGGAAGTTGTTATCACTAAAGAAGAAAAGACTGCAACACCTAAGGAAGATTTAGGTAAGGTAGAACTTAATAAAGAAGAGCTTTCTAAAGCAAAAGAAGAACCTTCTATTAAGGAAGAGTCCTTAGTAGCTAAAGAAGAGTTAAAGGAAGAACTAAAGGAAAAGGTTGAGGCTAAAGAGCTTAAAGAAGAAACTCCTAAAGAACTTGAGCCAAAGGTTGAGGTAGTAAAACCACAGGATGAGGTTGCACCTTTAGAAGAAAAAATTCCAGAACCTCAGAATAAACCTGGATTTTTTAAGCGTTTACTTAAGAGCTTAAGGAAAACACGTGAAAATATCGGTTTTGGGTTAGTTGCCTTATTTAAAGGTCGCAAGATCGATGATGAGCTTTTTGAGGATATTGAAACTGCGTTAATTACTGCTGATGTTGGCATTGAAACAACTACTAAGATCATGAATAAGATAACCTCTGAGGCATCCTTGCGTGAATTAAAAGATGCTGATAGTCTCATGAAGAGATTATCAGAGGAGCTGCGTGTAATTTTAGCTCCAGTATCGGAGAAATTAGTAATTGATACCTCTAAAAAGCCTTTTGTGATTTTAATGGTGGGCGTAAATGGCGTAGGTAAGACTACAACCATTGGTAAAATGGCGAAACTTTTTGAGAAAGAAGGCAAAAAGGTTATGTTAGCCGCAGGCGATACTTTCAGAGCCGCAGCTGTTGAGCAGCTTAAAGTATGGGGGCAGCGTAATAATATACCAGTAATTGCTCAAGAAACTGGTGCTGATAGTGCATCGGTGATTTTTGATGCGATTACTAGTGCTAAGGCAAAAGGCTATGATGTAGTGATTGCCGACACTGCGGGAAGATTACAAAATAAAGCATATCTAATGGAAGAGCTTAAAAAGATTGTGCGTGTTATGAAAAAAGTTTCTCCTGATGCCCCACATGAGGTAATGCTTACCCTTGATGCCTGTACAGGGCAAAATGCAATAAGTCAGGCTAAGTTATTTGGTGAGGTAGTGCCATTAACTGGTATTAATTTAACTAAGCTTGATGGTACCGCAAAAGGTGGGGTGATATTTAATATTGCCAGTCAATTTAAAGTACCAATTCGTTATATCGGTATTGGTGAGGGTATTGATGATCTTAAAGAATTTAATGCTGATGATTTTGTTAATGCACTCTTTAGTTCTGAAGAATAACTCTTAGCGTAAATGGACAGTAAAAACACTGCTGTCCATTTTGTTTATAGTAAGTTTAAGTATGGTTATCTTTGGTAGCTTCCTTGGTAAATTTGGGTAAAAAATAAAAAATGATTAAATTTGATAAGGTAAGCAAAGTATATTTGCAAGGACAAAGCGCCTTACAAAAAATTAGTTTTCATGTAAAAAAGGGTGAAATGGTTTATTTAACAGGTCACTCAGGCGCTGGTAAAACTACTATTTTACGCATCATTACTGCCCAGGAGCATGTATCTTTAGGTAAAGTATATTTTAATAACCATTCAATAACCGATATTACAAAGCAAGATATACCTTTTTTACGTCGCAGATGTGGAATGATTTTTCAGGAACCACATTTAATGATGAATAAGACTATCGTTGAAAATGTAGCCTTACCGTTATTGATTCAAGGAATGAGTGTCGAGCAGATTGTGCCACTTGTGCATCAAACGCTTCTTAAAGTTCATCTTGAAGGTAAAGGTAATCTTTATCCTATTAACTTAAGTACTGGTGAGCAGCAACGAGTAGGGATAGCAAGAGCAATAGTTAATAAGCCGTTAGTATTACTGGCCGATGAGCCTACTGGTAATTTAGACCCTCATTTATCAGCCGAAATTTTTTCCCTTTTTACTAAGCTTAATGAGGAAGGGATGACAATTTTAGTAGCAACACACGATATTTCGCTGATAAATCAATTTGCCCGCCGTACTATTAGATTAAAAAATGGCAATATTATTTCCGATGGACCTTTTAATTTAAAGGATTATTAGTAATATGAACAAGCAAACAGGTGTTTCTTCTTTAAGAACTCATATCAATGAAGCAAAAAATGCCTTTGATGCTATTTTGCGTTTTAGGTTTATGGCAAGTTTGCTTACTATTGCGGTAATAGGGATAAGTATCGCAATTCCAGGATTTTTTTACTTAATGGTAAAAAATGTCTCCCTTCTTGCTGATAATTTATCTCTAGAAAAAAATATCACCGTTTATTTAAGTGCACAAACTTCTAATGAGGCGGTAAATATATTTGCTAATACTCTTAAGAAGGATCCACACATTAGCAAGGTAAGAGTAATTTTAAATAACGAAGGACTTGCGCAATTTGAAAGGGCTATTGGTATGGAAACAGGGGAGGTTTTTGCAGAAAATGAAAATCCGCTACCTCATGCCATAATTGTAACTCCCGGTAATGATGCACAAACCCAAGAGGAATTAACTAAACTTGTGCAGTATATAAACAGCAATAATCATGTAGAATCAGTAAGGCTTGATAAAGATTGGTTTACTAAAATTAATAGTTTTATCAATGTGTTAAGTTTCTTATGCTTCTTTGTTGGAGTGATTTTATTCTTTTCATTACTTCTTACTGTAATAAACTCTATTTCCAATCGTGTAATTCTTCATGCCGATGAAATTGAGGTTATGAAACTTGTTGGCGCAACTGATAATTATATTTGCCGTACTTATGCTTATATGGGAGCATGTTTTGGGGGATTAGGTGGCTTTTGGGGGATTTGGCTTGCAACGTTAGCTTTATTTTTAACAAGCATCTTTTTTGATGAATTAACTCAGGCTTATGGCTTTGATTATTCAATGCAAGGTTTTAGTTTTGGGGAGTTTATCTTCCTCTTACTTTTTAGTACGCTTTCATCTTTGGTTGTTGCAGTTTTTAGTGCTAGAAGGGCAATAGCTCGCATTGAATTAGTAGAGTAAAGGAACTTCTAAAAAGTTTTCATGAAAACATGCTCAAAACTTAAAAGCATAAGTATTTTATAAATTTTATAAAAAAAAATTACAAACTAGTTAACAATTAACCAAAAACAAGCTAAGATGTAAATTAATAAAGATTGTGACACGTATCGAATTTATTGGCTAAAATTTTGTAAACTTTTGTGAAAAAAATTTATAAATCGTTACGATAGCAACAATTATAAAAACTTTGCTTTTTTATCTAGCGATAATTTTTAGCAGAGTTATGGAAAAAACTGATACACTGATAAAGATTATCAGGCATAAAACAAGGTAGGATACAGAATAATATGTTATTACAGAAAGATGAATCAATGATGCTTGTTCCAAGTGACAACATCGATGGTTATATTCGTGCAATTAACTCTATTCCGTTACTTACTGCAGAAGAAGAGCTTGAGTTAGCAACTAAGTTACGTGACACCGGTGATGTCGAAGCAGCGCGCAAACTTGTATTATCTCATTTGCGTTTTGTAGTAAGTATCGCACGTGGTTATGATGGTTATGGTTTACCTCTTGCAGATTTAATACAGGAAGGTACTTTAGGCTTAATGAAAGCGGTTAAGCGTTTTGATGTATCGCAAGGTGTAAGACTAGCAGCTTTTGCGGTTCATTGGATTAAAGCTGAAATTACTGATTATGTAATGAAGAATTGGCGCTTAGTGAAAGTAGCAACTACTAAGGCGCAAAGAAAGTTATTCTTTAAGCTCCGTAAACTTAAAAAACGTATCGGCTGGTTTACTAATGAAGAGCGTGAAAATGTAGCTAATGATTTAGGGGTTGATGCGAAAGATGTAGAAGAAATGGAAAGTCGTTTAAGCGCACAAGATGTAGCTTTTGAGGGCTTTTCAGATGAGGAGGAAGATAATCAATTCGTTCCTTCTAATTATCTGGTAGATGAATCTTCTGATTTTGAGGAGGCGCTTTCTCAAAAAGATGACAAGAGAGTATTATCTTTAACTTTAAATAATGTGTTAGGTCAGCTTGATGATAGAGCTTACCACATTATTAAGCGCCGTTGGTTAGACGAGGATAAAGCAACATTGCAAGAGCTAAGTGCTGAGCTTGGTGTATCAATTGAAAGAGTGCGTCAATTAGAGAAATCAACACTTGCTAAGATTAAGAATATGATGACTAATACAAATGCTTTAACATATGAGCACTAAAAGAGTCATTAGGTAAATAAGTTTATACTAAATAAATCTTAAATAAAAGCCCTTAGGAGTTTCTCTTAACGGCTTTTTTTATGCATAAAATAACTTTCTTTCTCATTAAGTTCCCCTCAAAAATTCCTCCTTAACTAGAAATTAAAATTTTTTTAGCAAAAAATGTAAAAAATCTTGCATAAAGTCTTGAAATACAAAATTGTGACCATATATATGAAGTAGACAAGAAAATATTTAGGAGTTGATGTTCATGTCAGATAAGAAAGAAGAAGCACAAGTAGAACTTGAAAAAGAACAGGAAGCGGCTAATGCTACTAATGAAGAAGTTCAGGCTACTGATGCTTGTCAGGGTGAAAATACTGAATCTTTAAATAGTGAAATTGAAGAACTTAAAGGTCTTTTAGATAAGAGTAAAGATGATTTACTACGAGCCCAGGCTGAATTACAGAATATGCGCCGTAGATGCGAAACAGAAGTTGCTAAAGCTAAGAACTTTGCCATTGAACGTTTTGTGCAGTCTTTACTACCTGCAATCGATCCTTTAGAGAAGTCAGTTCAGTATATGGATCGCACCAATGAACAGCTTAAACCAATACTTGATGGTGTTGAACAAACTCTTAGTTTATTGATTCAGGCATTAACAAATAACGGTATTAGTGCAATTGATCCTAAGGTTGGGGAAGATGTACTAGATCCAAATATTCACCATGCTATTCAGATGGTGGAAAATGAAGAAACTCCGACAAACACTATTTTAACTGTAGTGCAAAAGGGGTATCAGTTAAATGGTCGTGTAATCAGACCTGCATTAGTAGTTGTGTCAAAGGGTGGGGTTGGACAAGTTGATGCGCAGGCTTAAAAAATCCTTAAAAAGGTCTTGAAATTAAAAAAAACGACCTTACGTAAGAGTTAGAGAAGATTAAAAATAAAACCTAGTTAGTTTAGGTATTACTTTAAAAAGACAACTAGGTGATTTAAAGATTATTGGAGCATATATAAAATGGGTAAGATTATTGGTATAGACTTAGGTACAACAAATTCATGTGTTGCCGTACTTGAGAATGGTACAGCTCGTGTACTTGAAAATTCTGAAGGTCATCGTACTACACCTTCTGTTATTGCATACACAAATGATGGTGAAATTCTAGTTGGTGATGTAGCAAAGCGTCAGGCTGTAACTAATCCACAAAATACATTATTTGCTATTAAGCGTTTAATCGGTCGTCGTTATGAAGATGCTGAAGTTCAGCGTGATATTAAGATCATGCCATTTAAGATTGTTAAGAACGACAACGGTGATGCTTGGGTTGACGTTAAGGGTAAGAGAATGGCTCCACCACAGATTTCTGCAGAAGTTTTAAAGAAGATGAAAAAGACTGCAGAAGATATTCTTGGTGAAACAATTACTGAAGCGGTTATTACTGTTCCTGCATACTTCAATGACCAGCAGCGTCAAGCTACTAAGGACGCTGGCCGTATTGCAGGTCTTGATGTAAAGCGTATTATTAACGAACCTACCGCTGCGGCAATGGCCTACGGTGAAGATAAGGTTAAGGGCGAAAAGAAGATTGCTGTATACGACCTTGGTGGTGGTACATTCGATATTTCAATTATTGATATCGATGAAGTTGATGGTGAAAAGACTTTCGAAGTTCTTTCAACTAACGGTGATACCCACTTAGGCGGTGAAGATTTTGATAATATTTTAATCAACTACTTAATTGAAGAATTTAAGAAAGATCAAGGCGTTGATTTAAGTAAGGATATGTTAGCTCTTCAGCGTTTAAAGGAAGCTGCTGAAAAGGCTAAGATTGAATTGTCATCTGCTCAGCAGACTCAAATCAACCTTCCTTACATCACTGCTGATGCAACAGGTCCAAAGCACATGAACATTACTTTAACACGTGCAAAACTTGAAGCATTAGTTGAAGACTTAGTAATGAACTCATTAAATCCTGTAAGAACAGCCTTAAGCGATGCTGGTTTAACAGTTAATGATGTTGATGAAGTATTATTGGTTGGTGGTCAGACACGTATGCCATTAGTACAGAAGGTTGTAGCAGACTTCTTCGGTAAGGAACCTCGCAAGGATGTAAATCCAGATGAAGCCGTTGCTCAGGGTGCTGCAATTCAGGGTGCAGTATTAGCAGGCGATAAGAAGGACGTATTATTACTTGATGTTACACCATTATCACTTGGTATTGAAACCATGGGTGGTGTGATGACTACTCTTATCGAAAAGAATACTACAATTCCTACTAAGAAGAGTCAGGTATTCTCAACTGCTGAAGATAACCAGCCTGCTGTAACTATTAGAGTATTACAGGGTGAACGTAAGAGAGCTGCTGATAATAAGCTTTTAGGTAACTTTGATTTAACTGGTATTGCTCCAGCTCCACGTGGGGTACCTCAGATTGAAGTATCATTTGACATCGATGCTGATGGTTGTATCCATGTAAGTGCTAAAGATAAGAATACTGGTAAGGAACAGAAGATTACTATTCAGTCATCATCTGGTCTGTCAGAAGAAGAAATTCAGAAGATGGTAAGAGAAGCAGAAGATCACGCTGCTGAAGATAAGAAGTTCGAAGAACTAGCTAATGCTCGTAACCGTGCTGATGCTACTGTTCATGCAGTTAAGAAACAGCTTGCTGAAGCTGGTGATAAGGTTCCGGCAGATCTTAAGAGCCAGATTGAATCTGCTTGCAATGACCTTGATCAAGCTGCAAGAGGCGATGTGAAGGAAGATATTGAAAACGCTGAAAAGAAACTCATGGATGTATGCGGTGCTTTAGGTCAGTATACACAGCAAGGTTCTAACGGTCAGGCTCAGCAGCAGGAGTCTAATACTCAGAGTTCATCTGGTAAAGACGGTCAGTACGATGCAGAGTTTGAAGAAGTTAAGTCAGATAAGTAATAGTCATCTTATCTAAGTGTTAAGGTAACGGATGCCGTCAAATGATGGTGTCCGTTAGTTGTATAAGTCAGATAACGTAATAGGTAAACTTAATATGGCGAAACGTGACTATTATGAAGTGCTAGGCGTTGATAAAAGTGCTGATGAACAGACTATAAAGAGATCTTATAAGCGCTTAGCAATGAAATACCATCCAGACCGTAATCATGAAGCAGGTGCTGAGGAAAAGTTTAAGGAAATTAATGAAGCGTATGCTGTATTAAGCGATCCTCAAAAGAAACAAGCTTACGATCAGTTTGGTTTTGCAGGTGTTGATCCTAACCAGGCAGGCGGAGCTGGTGGTTTTGGCGGCTTCGGTGGAGCTGGATTTAGTGGCTTTGGTGGCTTTGAGGATATTTTTGAGAATATCTTCGGTGGTGGCAGTGCTCGAGGAGGTCGTGCTCGTCCAGGTCCAAGACCTGGTGATGATATTCAGCAAGTAGTAGAAATTACTCTTGAAGAAGCGTTTAAAGGTTGTACCAAGACTGTTTCTTATCGCGCAAAGTGTACTTGTGAAACTTGTAAGGGATCTGGTAGTAAAGATAATTCTAAACCTGTGCAGTGTCCTCGTTGTGGTGGTACAGGTATTATTCAGATGCGTCAAGGTTTCTTTGCCGTACAGCAAACTTGTCCGGATTGTGGTGGTAGCGGTAAGAAGATTGCCAATCCTTGTCCAGATTGTCATGGGGAAGGTAGAGTTTATTGCAAGAAAACAATAAACGTTAAGATTCCAGCAGGTATGGATAATGGTAATACTCTACGTATGGCAGGCGCTGGTGAGGCAGGAGAACTTGGGGCACAAAATGGTGATTTATATGTAATCATTAAATTAAAGCCACATGCTTTATTTGAACGTGAAAACTTAAATTTACATGTAAATGTACCTATTAGCTTTGCAACTGCAGCTCTTGGTGGTAAGATTGAGGTGCCAACTTTATCAGGTAAGATTATGCTTACTATTAAAGAAGGTACACAAACAGGGGCTGTATTATGCGCTAATGGTAAAGGTTTTACCTCAGTAAATGGTTCTAGAGTTGGTAATTTACTATGTCACATTTGTGTGGAAACTCCAGTACATTTAAATGAAAAGCAAAAAGAATTATTACGTGAATTTGAAGGTACTTTTAAATCAGGTGAAGAAAGTCATCGTCCGATGCTAGATAGTTTTATCTCTAAAGTAAAAGGCTTTATTGATGATCTAAAAGGCTAATTAGCTCTTTTAATAAAAAGCGATACTTAAAGATTTTTTAGGTATCGTTTTTATTATTTATAAGCAGTGGTAATTAACCTTCTTATATGGCAATTGTAAGATTTTTCACTTGACATATTTACAGTATCTTTTATATTAGTACCTGTAAAATTAGTTATTAGAACTTCTATTTAAGTAATACTGCAAAAGCTTTCTTAAATTTTTTAAATTATAGCTGGATTCATATTTATATGAGTCTAGGTTTTTTTATTATTTAAAAAAAGATAATAATATAAGTAAATAAGGAATAGAAAAATGGATAAGACTCCAATGACTGTACGTGGTGCCAAGATGATGCGTGAGCAGCTAGAACATCTTAAAACTGTTGAACGCCCTCGCATCAGTGCACAGATTGCTGAGGCTAGAGAGCATGGTGATTTGAAAGAAAATGCTGAATACCATGCAGCTCGTGAAGAGCAGGGTATTTGTGAAGCACATATTAAAGATATGGAAGCTAAGTTAGGTTCAGCTGAAATTATTGATGTCACTAAATTACCTGCAACTAAAGATCCAAAGGTAGTATTTGGTGCAACTGTTACTATTGAAAAAGACGAGACTGGTGAGCAAATTACTTATAAGATTGTTGGTGAGGATGAGGCTGATATTGAAAATGGTTTAATTTCATATAAGACTCCAATCGCTAAGGGCTTAATGGGTAAATATGCTGATGATGATGTAGTAATCAATACTCCAAAGGGCGGGGTAAATTATTACATTGTGAAGGTTGAGTATATTTAATTTAGTTTAAACAAGTCAAATAACACCAACTTTGAAATACATCTTGCTAAGGTTTTATGCTCAATATTTTAGAGCAGAACTGCAAGCTAGAAGTTGTATGTTAAAAGTTTCAGGCCTGAAGCCCACTGTCAAAAGTTAAAATTAAAAATAACCCCACTGAAGTTTTTAAAGTTTAGTGGGGTGTTTTTTAGTTAGTAAGGTTGTATTGAAGGAATGTTATTCTTTTGGTAAAACAAACTTACTATTATTTTTAGCTTTTTTAAATAAGGTAAGGTTATTACCAAGGTATTGCACAATAGTTGATTCAGTTAATTTAGCAATTTCTTCGGCAACAGCCTCTTTTTGTTCTTTATCCTCAAGAGCAATCTTTACTTTAATAAGTTCATGATGATTAATTGAAGTGATAATTTCATTGATAACAGATTCAGCAAGACCTTTTTTACCAATCATTACTACTGGCTTTAATTCATGAGCTTTATTCTTTAAAAAAAGTTTTTGTTTGGTAGTTAATTCCATTAAATGTTCACCTGTAATTTTTTATTGAGTAAGTTTGAGCTTAGGCATTTATTAGTATATATCATAACAAGATTTAAGCATTTTTGTTAGATGTGCAACAAGCTTACGATGATAGATGCAAAATAATTTTGTGCAATTCTAACAATATTTAAAGAATTTGATAAGTTTTTCTTAATCTTATAGGAGTATCTTATATAAGTTATTGGCAAATCATCATTTGGGTAAGGGTTAAGATTAGTAGAGATTAGCTAGTAAAATAAGAAATTTTCTAGTTTACAGAAAGTTTTATTGCAAATTAGTAAGATTGACCTTATATAAAAGAAAAGAGAGTCTTATGAAAAGTAATTCTCGTTATTAAAGGTATACTAAGAGCGCTCTTATTTAGTAAGAATAATGCTGCTTTATCATATTTAGCCTTAGGCGCAATTATTGTCGTAAAACAAATTTTAGTATACAATAATACAAAATTAGCATCAGAAGAAGATTTCCAAAGAGATTAAAGTATATAAAACTTCATGGCCAAGAAAAAAAGAACAGCTAGTCAAGCAAGATGGCTACAAGAGCATTTTAGTGATATCTATGTTCAAGAAGCTCATAAACAGGGTCTACGTTCTAGAGCAAGCTTTAAACTAGAAGAAATACAAGGTAAAGATCGTATTATTAAATCTGGGTATAAAGTCGTAGACCTTGGGGCAGCTCCTGGCGGTTGGTCACAATACGCTATAACTTGCGTTGGCGATCAAGGAAGAGTTGTTGCTTGTGATATATTACCGATGACTCCAATTAATGGAGTTGATTTTTTACAAGGCGACTTCAGAGAACAGGAAGTATTAGATAAGCTCTTAGCAATAGTTGGCGATACTAAAGTTGATGTAATTCTTTCGGATATGGCACCTAATATGTCAGGCAATGTAGGTGTTGATCAGCCAAGAGCCATGTACTTAGTGGAGCTTGCATTTGAGATGTGTAACCAAATCCTTCGTGAAGGTGGTTCCTTTGTAGTTAAAGTATTTAATGGTGAAGGAACAGAACAATATTTAAAGATGGTACGCCAGGCATTTAAAGAGGTGCGTGTGCGTAAACCTGACGCCTCCCGAGCTCGTTCCAGAGAGGTTTATTATGTATGCACGGGCTTTAAGGGATCGCAGGAACAACAGTTTTTTAGGTAATTGCCTAGCAAAAGGGAAGATATAATGGCAAGAAATCTTACAATATGGATCGTTGTTGCTTTATTGATAGTATTTTTTTGGGATACTATGAACTCCAATGGTTCGAGTTCATCATCTAACCAGAATAACTATGTAAGCTTTAAGCAAGAACTTGAACAAGGGCGTATTGGTAAAGTTACTATTAAAGATCGTGAGTTATTGGTAACTAGCACCTCAGGTGAAAAGTATACGGTTATTATGCCTTTATTTGATGATACTTTATTACCTAAACTAGAGGAAAAAGGCGTTGCAACAGTTGGTGTAAAACCAGAAGAAACTAGTATCTTCTTATCGATTTTGATCTCTTGGTTCCCAATGATTTTGCTTATTGGTGTATGGCTTTATTTCATGCATAGTATGCAAGGTGGTGGTAAAGGTGGTGCTTTAAGCTTCTCAAAGAGTAAAGCTAAACTTTTAAGCGAAGATCAAGTTAAGACAACCTTCGCAGATGTTGCAGGTTGTGATGAAGCGAAAGAAGAAGTAAAAGAGCTGGTTGATTACCTTAAAGATCCGTCTAAATTCCAAAAGCTTGGCGGTAAGATTCCAAGAGGTGTGCTCTTAGTAGGTCAGCCAGGTACTGGTAAAACTCTGTTAGCCAAGGCTATTGCAGGTGAGGCTAAAGTTCCATTCTTCTCAATTTCAGGTTCTGACTTTGTGGAAATGTTTGTTGGTGTTGGTGCTAGCCGTGTACGTGATATGTTCGAGCAGGCTAAGAAAAAATGTCCATGCATTATCTTTATAGATGAAATTGATGCGGTGGGTCGTAAAAGAGGTATTGCAGTAGGCGGTGGTCATGATGAACGAGAACAGACATTAAATCAGCTATTAGTAGAAATGGATGGTTTTGATGGTCATGAGGCTGTTATAGTAGTTGCTGCTACTAACCGTCCTGATGTTCTTGATCCAGCATTGTTACGACCTGGTCGTTTTGACAGACAAGTAACTGTTGGCTTGCCTGATGTTAAGGGGCGTGAACAAATATTAAAGGTACACACTAAAAAGGTTCCTGTTGCTGAGGATGTAGATGTGGCGTTAATTGCTCGTGGTACTCCAGGTTTCTCAGGAGCAGAACTTGCAAACTTGGTTAATGAGGCAGCGTTAGCCGCAGCTCGAGCTAATAAAAAGCAAGTTGGTATGGCAGAGTTTGAATTTGCGAAAGATAAGCTTTTAATGGGTACTGAACGTCGTTCTTTAGCAATGAGCGAAGATGAAAAGATAAATACTGCTTACCATGAGGCAGGTCATGCTATTGTTGGTAAGTTGGTACCTGATCATGATCCTGTTTATAAAGTTTCAATTATTCCAAGAGCACGTGCTTTAGGTGTTACTACTTACTTACCTGAAAATGATCGCTTCAGTTACACCAAGCAGCATATTGAATCACTGATTAGTTCCTTATTTGGTGGTCGTATTGCTGAAGAGATTATTTGTGGTGAGGAAAAGGTAACTACTGGTGCCTCTAACGATATTGAGCGTGCTACAGATTTAGCTTCTAAAATGGTATTACGCTGGGGGATGAGTAATAAGATTGGTCCTCAGCTTATGATTGAACCTGAGCAAGAATCATTCTTAGGTTCACAAGGAGCTAGAACTAAGACTATCGGTTTAGAAACGCAGAAAGTAATCGATTTAGAAATTAAAGAAATATTAGAGCGCAATTATCAGCGTGCTAAGAAAATCTTAGAAGATAATATCGATATTCTTCATGCTATGAAAGATGCACTTATGCAATATGAAACCTTAGATTCTGAGCAAATTGATGATTTACTTGCTAGAAGACCTGTGCGTGAAGTTAGTAAGCCAGCTGAGAATAAGCAAGATAAAGGTTCTAAGAGTAGTGATGCTCCTAAGGTGGAGAGTGTTAATATTAACGCTCCAAAAGAAGAGAGCAGAGGTGCTGAAGATAACAAAGAAGATAAATAAAAATTTTAACTAGATAATGAAAAGCTTCACTTAGGAATTTTCTTGGGTGAGGCTTTTTTAGTATAAAAATGTTATTTTTTCGCGTAAACTGTCATTTTTACTGGTAACATCTTGCATAGGGCAGATAATATTGATATTGTGCTAACATTTGGCAAGCTTAAGGATAAATAGTAATTAGAAAGTACGTTATTGATGTTTAGAGAGACATCATTGGTTACTACTTTAAAGGAATTTGTATGAAACTTTTTGCTCATGGTTCTTCTCTAGATTTATCAACTCCTAAGGTAATGGGGATTTTAAATGTAACTCCGGATTCATTCTCAGATGGAGGTACTCATAATAAATTTGCTGATGCTTTAGCATTTGCTCGCAAGATGATTTCCGACGGTGCTGATATCATTGATATTGGGGGTGAATCAACTCGCCCAGGAGCTTCTTTAGTATCTGAGCAAGAAGAACTTGACCGTGTAGTTCCAGTAGTTGAGGCACTTGCTAAGGAATCCGATGTTTGGATTTCTGTTGATACCTCCAAACCTAAAGTTATGAGTGAGAGTGTAAAAGCTGGTGCGCATTTAATTAATGACATTAGAGCATTACAAGTTCCTGGAGCTATCGAGGTATGTGCTGAGTTAAAAGTACCTGTATGCTTAATGCATATGCAAGGTGAACCTCAGAACATGCAAGATAACCCCGTTTATAATGATTTATTAGGAGATATAAATCAGTTCTTTTATGAAAGAATCCATGAATGTTTAAATAAAGGTATGAGGCGATCTAATTTATTAATTGATCCTGGTTTTGGGTTTGGTAAGACTTTAGATCAAAATTATGAATTATTAGGTCGTTTAGATACTTTTAAGAGTTTTTCGTTACCAATTTTAATTGGTTTATCACGTAAATCACTTATTGGTAATTATTTAAATGTTCCTGTTAATGAGCGTTTAGCAGGCTCACTAGCCCTTGCTTTATATAGCATTATGAAAGGGGCGCGTATTGTGCGTGTGCATGATGTATTAGAAACAGTGCAGGCAATTAAGTGCTGGACTTTTGCAGATGAGCATGATCATAAAGTTCATAAGATTGGTGAGATTTTCAAAGGGAAACACTCGGCTGCGACTAAGTAATGCAGCATTTTAAGCAAAAGATTCACACAGTAATTTTTTTTCTATAAAAGTAATGAAAGCTACAACGAAAGCTAATAATCTAGTAGCAGATATGGAATGATATTATGCAGAGAAAGTATTTTGGGACTGATGGTGTACGTGGTAAGGTTGGGGTATTGCCCATTGTGCCTGATTTTGTTATGAAATTAGGTTGGGCTGCTGGTAAGGTGCTTTCTGAAAAAGGTACTAAGAAGGTTATTATCGGTAAAGATACCCGCATTTCAGGTTATATGCTTGAGGCTGCCTTAGAGGCTGGTTTTTCTGCAGCAGGTGTTAAATCTGTATTACTTGGGCCTATGCCAACTCCTGCTATTGCTTATTTAACTCGTGCTTTTCGTGCAGAGGCAGGGGTAGTTATTAGCGCTTCCCATAATCCATTTTACGATAATGGTATTAAGTTTTTTTCAAAAGACGGCACTAAACTTCCTGATGAAATAGAAGCTAGGATTGAAGCGCTCTTAGATGAAGAGATGACTGTGGTTGAACCTGAAAAACTTGGTAAAGCCTCACGTAAAGATGATGCTCCAGGTCGATATGTAGAGTTTTGTAAAGGCTCATTTCCTAATTCTTTAACCATGGATGGCATTAGAGTTGTTCTTGACTGTGCGCATGGTGCAACTTACCAGGTAGCTCCACATGTATTTAATGAGCTTGGTGCTGAAGTTATTGTTATTGGTAATGAACCAAATGGTACTAATATCAATGATATGTACGGCTCAACTCATCCTGATAACTTGATTGCCAAAGTACTGCAAACCAGAGCCGATATCGGTATTGCTTTTGATGGTGATGGCGATAGAGTAATGATGGTTGATAAGGATGGAACCTTACTTGATGGCGATGTTTTGTTATATATTATTGCCAAGTGGCAAAAAGAAAATAATAAGCTTGATGGCGGGGTTGTAGGCACTTTAATGTCTAACTTAGGACTTGAGCAGGCATTAGGAAGATTAGGTGTTCCATTTGCTCGTGCTAAAGTAGGTGACCGCTACGTTATGGAGCAGCTACTTGAAAAAGGTTGGAAGCTTGGTGGCGAAAACTCAGGCCACATTATAAGTTTACGTCATACCACAACAGGCGATGGTATAATCTCCGCTCTTCAGGTTATTAGAGCTATGTGTGATACTCACTTAAGTATTAAAGAACTACGTAAGGATTTAGTGCTTTATCCACAAGTATTAAAGAACGTTCGCCTAACTGCTGGCTTTAATGCTCTTACTGATGAAAAAGTAAAGAAAGTGATAGCAGAAGCTGAAAAAACCTTAGGTGATAAGGGGCGAGTATTATTACGTAATTCTGGTACCGAACCATTAGTTAGAGTAATGGTTGAAGGTGAGGATGGACAATTAGTAAATCAACTTGCTACCAAAATTGCAAATGTAATTGTAAAGGAGAGTCAGATATAGTAGTGGTGGGCGTTTTTTAAGCAATTTAAACAGTATTTAATAAAAAATTTAAAAAAAGCTTGAAAAGTTAAATATTCTTGCTA
The DNA here is from genome assembly GCA_944393045.1 of uncultured Succinivibrionaceae bacterium. Classification (GTDB taxonomy): domain Bacteria; phylum Pseudomonadota; class Gammaproteobacteria; order Enterobacterales; family Succinivibrionaceae; genus HGM20899. The sequence continues at coordinate 38,382 of CALXYT010000005.1, forward strand.
GAATAGCGCCCATTGAAATTTGCTTGATAAGCTAAGGGTAAGATAAGCATGACCTTATTAACTACAATATTATTAGTGCTATTTTTATTAGTATCAATTTTCCTTGTTATCTTAATTTTGGTGCAACAGGGTAAAGGTGCTGGTATGGGCGCATCATTTGGTGCAGGTGCATCTAATACTTTATTTGGTTCAGTTGGTAGTGCTGGTTTCTTAACTAAGTTTACTTGGTCGCTCACTTTCTTATTTTTTGCATTAAGTATTGCATTAGGTTATTTAAATGCTCATCGTGTAAAGAACGATGCCAGCGGTTCATTTGAGCAGATTGAAGAAGTAGCAGCTCCTGCAACAGTAAAGGCAGTTGATGTTAATCAAGAACTTAATAAAGATGTTAAAGATGCAGGAACTAAAGATTCTGCTAAAAAGGCTGGTGGTCCTGCTGTTGAGATTAAGAAGTCTCAAGAAGTGGCTCAGCCAAAAGAAGTTAAGGCTCCAGAAGCTCAGCCTCCTAAGGTTCAAGAAGTACCTCAAACACAGGAAGCTCCTAAGACTCAAGAAGCTAAATAGTTTTTTGCCCGGGTGGTGGAATTGGTAGACACGCTACCTTGAGGTGGTAGTGCGTAACGGCGTACGGGTTCAAGTCCCGTCTCGGGTACCATTAAAAAACTTAATAGTCAATATCTAGCTACTAAATTGGCTCTTAAGTAATCTTAAAATTAGTAGCAACCGTTTAATTAAGCTTAATGCTTAAATTTACAATTATGCCCGGGTGGTGGAATTGGTAGACACGCTACCTTGAGGTGGTAGTGCGTAACGGCGTACGGGTTCAAGTCCCGTCTCGGGTACCAACTTTTTTCCTCTTATAAATAAAGTTAGTGAAAGAGTAATGCAAATTACTCTTTTGCTTACTTATTTTTTTAACCTTTTGCAAAAGATTCACTTTCTGTATGTTGATTGCATAAATTTACATATTAGTTCTATCTTCCTCAATTATTCGCAAAAGTATACTTTCTGCGATACAATACTTTTTATCAAAGTTTAAGTAATTTAAATTTTAAAATTCTGTAAAAAATTACTTGATTTGTGCGTATAAAAACTATATTATAACAAATATAATGTTGTGCTAAATCATTGCCATTGGCTCATATTTGTTATAAGCGTCAGCTAGGTTTATAATTAGCAATAACAAAAATATAATTATAAATACAAATATAAATTGAAGAAACACAAGGAATAACTGTGAAAAAATTTTTACTTTTATTAGCGTTTGTTGCTACTATTCCTTTTACTTTAGCTCACGGAGCTCCTGCAAAATATAGAGTAGCAGTAGGTGAATTAGTAGTAAGCGATCAGGTTAATCCAAAGCAAGCTAAGATTGTTAAGGAATCTAGTTTAATTGCTGATATTGAGAATGCTATTCGAAATGGTAGAAAGTTTGATTTACTTTCACGCCGTCAGGAAACTTTAACTGCTATTCGTAATGAACAGAAGTTTGCGCAAAGTGGTTTAGCTGCTAAAGATGCTGCTTTTACAGGTCAGCTTTCTAACGCTCAGGCTATTGTTCAGGTTGAGGTATTAGTCTTTAGTTTTGGGAGAAACGCCTCTAAAGTTCCTCACCTAGAAAATAAATACCGTGTAAGTGATAATTGTTCTATTGAATTAGCAGTACAAATCGTTGATACCACCAAAGGCACAGTACTAGGAGCTTTTCCGATTAAAGCATCTTCAGGCAGTGGTACTTTTGTGAATAATGGTATTGGTGGTGCTAGTCGTTTAATCTTAGATAAAACTATGCAAAAAGCTGCTGCCTCACTAGCCAATCAGCTTTCTGATACTGTTTATCCAATCACTGTTATTACCGTAAAAGGTAATGATATCTATATTAACCGTGGTAATGATTCAGGTATAAAACAAGGCGAAATATTTGAAGTATTTGCTCCGGGTGAAGAACTCATTGACCCACAAACAGGTGAAAATCTTGGTACAACTGAAACCTTAGTAGGTAAGGTTAAAGTTAAAAAGATTAACCCAAAAGTAACTATCGTAAGACCATTAACTTCTAATTTAGAAGTGCAAGCTGGCTATATTCTTCGTAGATAAGCTTTTTTTATGGTAGTTTTTTTTAAAGAATGCTTTAGTAAAGAATAACTTTTACTAAAAGTTATATGCCCAAGTTTTTTATCTTGTAGGTCTTTTTATGAGAAAATTATTTTTAGTTTTGCTAACTGCTTTTGTCTTTTTATTTGCCCATTTTGCTTATGCTGCCAGTGTTAAGCAACGAGCAGTTGAGGTAACAGCAGTAGGCGCAAATCGTGATGCTGCAATTCAGGCAGCCTTAGTTGAGGCTGTTTCCCAAGTTACTGGTGTTAAGATTGATTCCAATAACTCTTCATATATTGAAACAAAGTATAGTTCTACCGAATCTTCTGAAGATGATGAAGATTCGTTTATCAATAATCTTGATGAGGTGCAAAGTAAGAATATTGAAGCTAAAGCTCAAGGTCATGTGTTAAGTTATGAGCTTTTAAGTGAAAAAACTTCAGCTGCTAATGAAAAGAATGTTGAGGTAACTATTAGAGCACTAGTTTCTTATTATGATGCAGGTGCGCAGGTAAACCGTCAGCGCTTGGCAGTGCTTAATTTTAAGATTGACGATGACTCAAAAGTTGCTCGTTCTTTTGCACGTTTACTTGAGCAATCAGTTTCTTCTTATTTAACGCAGGCTCGTAACTTTGCGGTACTTGATAGAGAGTATTTAGCTGAGCGTGATAGTGAACTTGCGCAATTATTACGTAGTGATGTGTTGCCAGTTGAAAGAGCTCGTATTGGTAATTCTTTAGGAGCTGACTATATGTTAGTAGGCACTATAAATCACTTTAGTATTAAGCGTGAGCAAGAGGTTATTGCCGTAGTTAATGAAGAGGCATTAGTTGCTAAAGGTAATGCTGCAATTTCTTGGCGTTTAATCAATGTGCCAACCGGAATGGTAGTTGCCTCTAAGCTTGAGAATATCTCCTTTAATGAACCAATAGCTGATTCTTTTGAGAGTGCTTTAGTTCGTCCGGCAGAAAAAGTAGGTACTAATATCGCAAGTAGAATCAACGAAACTATTTATCCAATCTTAGTGGTAGCTAATCGTAATGGCACTCTAACTATTGGTAGAGGTGGCGATTATATCTCTCAAGGAGAAACTTACGATTTAATTGAATATGGTCAAGGAATGTATGATCCATATACTAACGAGCCAATTGCTTATGAGGAATATGTTATTGGTAAGGTAGAAATTACTAAAGTAGATCCAAAACTTTCATATGCGAAAGTTATTAGTATTACTAAAGATTTACCTGCGCAAATTATACCTAATACTTTAATTATCAGAAAAAGTGCACACATAAATCAGGAGAAACACGTAAAAACATTACAACCAAATTGGTAAATAAGGGAAAATAATTACAATGAATAAGAATTTACAGTTTAAAAAGTGCCTGTTAAGTATGATCGTTGCTTCATCAGTAGTATTTGCAAGTGAAGCTCTGGCAGAGGAGGCTGTTTTAGGGCAATCAACTCCTGTTACCACAGGACAAGAGCTTGCAATGAGTAATGTAGCATCACAATCAAAGGTTGATTTATCAAATATTGGTACTGAATTAAACGATGTATCCCAAACTGATGATAAGTTATTACAAGACGCTCCTCAAGAAGTTAAGCAAAATGTATTATTAGATGTTTTAGTGCAGCAAAAAATCGATAACTTCTTAGCAGATCATGGTATTTCTAATGGTTTTGGGAAATCTGCGGATACTGAAGGCAAAATTGGTTTTGGGGCTGCACAAATTGTTGATAAACCAGTTTCTCATGCTGAATATGCTAAGTATCGTGTAATGGCTTATGAAAAAGCTTACGAAAAAGCATTAAAGACTTTTATTCAAGATAATGCAGTAATGATTCAGGCGCAAACTTTATCAGAACTTTATACTGACGCCTCAACTCCAATGCCCCCTGAAACCGTATTAAAAGAAGGTAAAGGTTCATTTGGGGCTTTATGGGATAAGGTAGTAGCTTTAGCAGATTCTGAAGTTAGTGGCATGCTTGAGAAAAATGGCGTTGATCCAAAGCAGTATAATGCTCGCAATCCTGATCAAAAGAAAGAGCTTATTCGTGATATGATTGCCAAAAAAGAAGTAGCTAATATTGCCAAGACTCTATCTGGTTTAACTGTGGCGCAGACCTTCTTTGAGGTTAATGGTGAAGATTCAGCTGTGGGGGTTGTGATTTTCTATTCACCAAAGACTCAGGCTTTGGCTGAAAGCTTACGTGCAGGTTTAAAGCCTGCAATTAACAATACTGGTAAGGCTTTGACTGACCTTTTACCATTAAATGAACCTGCCAAGCTTTACGATATGATTGGTACCAGATTATTAGTAGATGAAACTGGTCCAGTTATTGTAAGTTTTGGGCAATGGGCAAATGTAAGTACTGCAAATTCTCAATCAGTAAAGGCTCGTTATAGAAATGCAGCTATTAGACAAGCAGATCAGATGTCTTTAAGTCAGATAGCATCATTTTTAAACTTAAGCTTTAGTGCAAAAAATGAAACTGAACGTAGTTCTCTTTTAGTAGAGGCGGCTATTACCGATGGGGATACTGGTATGATTACCAATGAAAGCAGAAGCCAAATCGTTGATATTGTAAGAGAACATTCAAGATCTCGTGCCAGTGAGTTATTACGTGGTGCAAGAACTCTTAAGCAGTGGGTATATATCACTCCTCAAGGTCAAGAGGTAGTAGGGGTAATCAAGGCTTATAGTTTTGCAAGTATGCAGCAGGCCATTAATATGGGCAAGAAAACTATTAACTCTAATAATCCTAACACCACCAACAGTGCTGCCGGTACAAGTTCTCGTCAAGGTGAGGTAGTTACTGACTTTAATGTATTTTAGTATATAAAGCCGTACTCATTATTATTCCCACTATCATCATGGTGGGAATATAAGATATAAAGATGTAAGTTACAAGTTACTTTGAAAAAATTAATCATATGAAGATAAAACTAATTATTCCGCTTTTATGTTTGCTTTTTAGTATAACAGGTTGCGCCACAAGAAGTGATTCATTGGGCCTGACTGATAATTCAGATATCTTCACAAATTATTCTCAATCTTATAAGCCTGCAAGAGAGGCATTATTAGCTGGTAATACTACTGATATTATTCAGAGATTTAAACTTCGTTTTACCACAGAAGATGGTGTAAAGCTTTCGCGTGATGAAATGCTCGATCTTATGATTGAGAACGATAGCGCTCTTTCGATGATAGAAAAAGGACTTATTTTATTAAATAGTGGGGAATTTGAGACAGCGTTAATTTTTTTTGATGCCGCAGAAAAGTCTATTAAATTAGATGAGGAAGAAGGCTTTACTGCTGGTGATTTCTTAAAGTCTAGTGTTTCAGTATTATTTGGTACTGAAGAGTTAGAGGATTATGAATTACGTAGTTATGAAAAAGTAATGATGCTCAATTACAAGGCATTATGTTATATGCTCTTAGGGGATCGTAAAGCATATAATGTAACTCGTAGAGCTATTGATTTACAGCAAAGAGAATGGGAAAAATTTAAAGCCAAGCAACTAGAATTACAAAAAGATATTGAAGAAGAAAAGCGCATAGCTAATAACGAAAATAAAGATACTGATATTGACGTAGATACCTTATCGCAACAGGCAAAAGAAGAGGCTAAATTAGTTACTAGTGCTTATGTTAATCCATTTAGTGATTATATGAACGGTCTACTGATGGAATTAGATAGCTTTGAGGATGTGGCTATTGGTGATAATGCTAGTATTTCATATAGTAAAGTTATTGCTAATAATAAACGCTGCAAAGCTGCAAAAGAGGCAATAAAGGATTTAAAAAAGTCCAAAAAACCAAGAGGTAAAAAGTTAGTACAGGTACTTTTAGCTGATGGTTTTGCGCCAACACGCGATATAGTTACTAAAGATATTGAAGGTTTTGCGACAGTAAATTTTGCGGATCCTGTTGAAGTTCCTTCTATGGTCGAAAGCGCAAAAGTTATTGTAAAGCGCAAAAAATATAACTTCTCCTCATTAAGTGAAATTCAGGCTATTGTTTATCGTGATGAAATGGATAATTTACTTTATCGTTATTTCATGGTGCTTGGACAGATGCTCCGTTCTGGATTTTTATATGTTGATGGAGAAGAGGGGGGTGGCTTATTAAATAAGCTTATAACAAGACTCCAGGTGCCTGATACTCGCTCTTGGTTATCATTACCTAAGAAGGTGCAGGTAGCTAGATTTTTTGTGCCAAATAAAGTTAATGAAATAACAATACAGACTTTTGATAAAAATAGTGGTAAGTTAGCATCAGTAGATATAGCTCTTGCTAAGAAGGGACCTACCGTTGTTTATGCTGTTAGCTACGATAAGTCATTAAAGGCTTATGCTAATATGAAGTCTTGGATTGATGAGTAATAATTAAAATTAAGGGAAGATAATGAAAACTAAATTACTATTAGCTATGGCAGTAATGCTTTCATTAGGTGGCTGCGCGTCTAATAATACCGAGCAAGAAGTGCAAGTTCCATTAGAGATTCGTTCTAATCCTCAGCTTGCCATTATCTATTCAGATGAAATGGCTGCCAGAGCACTGGTACCAATGAGTATTAATGTTGATAATTCACAAAAATTACCACGAGCTGTGGTGCGCATGAAAAATCGTGCTACTATTGATGTTCCAATGGAATATCAGGTGCAGTGGGAAGATGCTTATGGAGCACCTATTCAGATTAAGGCTGCCTGGCAAAGAATGGTAATGCCTGCAAATGCCGAAAAAACTATTGTTAATCTTGGTAAGAGCGAAGATGCTAAAACTGCTACTATTCACATTCGTTTAGCAACTGATGTAGAAATTTGGGTACCATATCCTGATCCGGTAGAGTTAATTAGACAGTAGGAAAAATAATTAAGGAGATGCTTGTGAAATTATTAACATCAGTAGTACTTACATTATCTGCACTAACTGCTTTAACAGCATGTTCAAGAAATGATGCTTATTATGGTAGAACTACCAGTGTTTCCATAGTTGATTCATCAGAACGTTTAAAGTTAAATACTAAAATTAGCTTATCAGATGTTATTGCTTTTGCGGAAAATCTTACTAATAAGATGCTCACCTCAAAGTATATTGCACGTGCTAAGAAGCCACCACGAGTGATTGTGGCAGAACTACGCCAAAATACTCATGATGAAAATCTTCGTATTGAGGATATTCAGGACCGCATTACTGAGGTGTTGTTAAACTCAGCTCAAGTGCGTATTGTAGATGAAAGCGCAAATCGTTTTGATTATATTATGCGTACCGAAATTACTGATATGATAACTTATGCGCCTGATGGACAGAAGTTAGTAGATTACACCATGAAAATTAAGCTTTTTGATATAAATGGAGAGCTTAAAGGTCAGTGGTCTGATGATTTATCCTTGTTTAAGAATAGATAGTTAAGGGTTGAAAGGATTATTCTTAAAAGGAATAATAAATAAGAGTAACGGGTAAGTATGAGCTTATCCGTTTTTTATTGGTAGTAACTATTGGTATTTAATTTAGTAGCCACAATAACAGCAAATACTAAGTAGCAAATACTAGATAGCTAAAAGGTAAAAACTAAAAGTAAAGATAAACTTAATTAAAAAGTCCTTTCCACAATGGTTTTTGGGAAAAGGGCAGTTATTACATCTTTAAGTTCATCGGTGTAATTTACGCCACTCATAGACATGGATAATACTTCTTTAATGCCTCGAGCTTTTAAATGACTAAAGATGGTAATCCAGTTTGAGAGTGATTCTTTTGGCATAAAAGGAAGACCCAGCATACTTGCATGTCCCTCAAAATCCAGTCCCAGAATAAGAAATGCTATATGGTTTTGCATTTCTCCTTCTTGATTAGGAAGCTCTACATAAATTCTTGATACTAATATATTTGAGTAGGAAGATTTTAATTTTTTGATAAGCCATTTTTTTATGGAATTAGCAACAGCGTCTTTTATAAGGTCAATTTTTTCTTGGGGTAATAAAGAGGTATAAAGGTCATTGATAATAGGAGTGATATCTTTTTGGTTCATTCCTTGGGTATATAACGCCAATACCTTACTATCTCTCCATAAAACATCAGTTTGTCTTTTAGAGATGATAATAGGTTTAAAGGTTGCCTCTCTATCACGAGGGTTTTTTATAATAATTTTACCAAAAGTTCCGTTAATAGTTTTTAGGGTGTGACCATTACGTCTATTAGCTGTGTTTTTTGGGGAGGTATCATTTTTTCTAAAACCTATATGAGCTTCAAGTTCAGCGTTAAGTAAGCTCTCAAAAATAAGAGTATAAGCCTCCTGCAAACCTTGGTGATGATCTAAAAAAGAAAGTTGGTGTTCTAATTTAGAAGTTTGATTATTGTTTGGCATGTCATTTCGATTTTGCAAGGAGGTTTTTGTCATGCTTTTTTGTCCATTTTCCCTAGAGTATTTAAGTGTTACTAAACTTAATTGGGTTACTTTACTTTGTTAAGTTAAGTATTTATCTACTTTATTTACAATTGTTCCTTTTCTTTTTTAGTATCATAACGAGCAATCTTAAAGCCAATAAAGGCAAAGAATATCGCTAAAAATGGGTTTATGATATTAAAGAAGCAGTAAGGCAGATATTCATAAGTAGAAATACCTAATACTCCTGAAATATATACTGCACAAGTATTCCATGGCACTAAAACTGAGGTGATAGTACCACCATCTTCAAGGGATCTAGATAGAGCGGTTGGTTTTAAATTAAGTCTTTTATATGATTCAGCATACATTCTACCTGGCATAATAATAGACATGTACTGATCGCCTGTCACAAAGTTTATCCCAAAAGAGGTAAAGATAGTTGTGGTAATAACACTTCTTGCAGAATTGGTAAAATGTAAAAAGCGACTAATTAAAAAGTTTAAGGCTCCATTTGCCTCCATAGCTGATCCGAAAGAAAGAGCCGCAAGCACCAAGAAAATGGTGTTGAGCATTTTTGTCATGCCACCGCCACTTAATAGGCTATTTAAAGCTGTGTTATCAGAATGAAAGGCAACGCCATTAGCAGCAACTTTCCATAAGTTAATTAAATTTGAGCCAATAGAGGATGATTCATTAAAAATCTGCGCAAGAGCCTGAGGCTGTAAAAATAAGGCTACTAAGACACCTGCTAAAATTCCCATAAAGATAGTAAGTAGTGTTGGCAGTTTTAAGACTGCAAAAACTATTAACACCAGTAAGGGGATTAAATTAAATACCGAAATCCTAAAACTTGCAGAAAGCTCATCGATAAGTGTTAAATTAACATCAGTAGCTGAAACATCGGTATAAAAGCCAATAAACATAAAAATAATAACAGCGATAATAAAGCTTGGTACAGTAGTCCAGAGCATGTTTTTTATATGACCAAAAAGGTTAGTTTCAGCAACAGCTGCTGCTAAATTAGTAGTTTCAGAAATAGGTGAGAGTTTATCACCCAAATACGCCCCAGAAATTATGGCTCCGGCAGTAATTACTGGATCAAGTCCTAGAGTCTGAGCCATACCGATAAAAGCCACACCAATAGTACCTGAGGTAGTCCATGAGCTACCAATACTTAAGGCAACCAGGGCGCTGGTAATAATAGTGCAGGCATAAAACCATTTAACAGAGATGATATTAACACCATAATAAATGATGGTTGCCACAGTACCTGAGGTAAGCCAAACACCAATTAAGGCACCAATAAAGAGTAAAATTAGACATGCACCAATAGCTGAGCTAATACCTCTAACGATACCTTCTTCAAGTTGTTCATATTTCTGTCCTCGATAAATCCCCATAACAATGGCAACTAAAGTGCCAATAAATAGGGCTATTTGATTAGTACCACTTGAGGCGTCTTCTTTAAATACCAAAACGCTTGTTGCTAGTAAGCTAACAAGTACTATAATCGGAAAAAGTGCAGTAAATAGATTATGGGGCTTTAAAAGAGTATGATGTGTCATGCCTATCGCTTCTGTAAATAAAAATATTTTATGCCATTTTACCAATTTCTCATAGCTTTGGGGATTTTTTGGTATAATAATCCCGATTTTTTTATGCATTTATAGACGGAACGTTAATGTTTAAATATTTTGCTACATGTCCGAGGGGACTTGAAGGTTTATTACAAGATGAGCTCATTTCTTTAGGTGCTCAGAATGTGACCCAGACTGTAAGTGGTGTCAGTTTTACAGGTGATGCGCAAGTTGGTATTAAAGCTTGTTTATGGAGTAGATTTGCCTCCAGAGTATTACTTAAATTAGTTTCCTACCATGCAGGTAGTGACCTTGAACTTTATATGGGTGCCTATAATATTAGGTATGAGGATTATTTTACAGTAGACTCTACTATTATGGTAAGTTTTAATGGGCAAAATGATTTTATTCGTCATACCAATTACGGTGCGTTACGTATTAAAGATGCTATCTGCGATCATTTTGTAAAACTTTGTGATAAACGCCCAAATGTTGATAAAGATAAGCCTGATGTGCGCATTAACGTTCATTTAGATAAAAGAAATGAGGTAACTTTATCCTTAGATTTATCAGGCAATGCTCTTCATAGACGTAATTACCGTGAAGCGCAAGGTGTAGCTCCCTTAAAAGAAAACTTGTCAGCAGCAATAGTTGCTCGTAGCGGCTACACTGGTGGTAATGTTATTGACCCTATGTGTGGTAGTGGTACTTTACTTATTGAGGCTGCTATGAAAGCTGCCCAAATTGCCCCTGGTATTTACCGTCAGAACTTTGGTTTTACAAAACTTAAATGTTTTAAGTATGCTGACTTTTTAGCAGAAAAAGAAAAAGCCCAAGAAATTGCTAAGGCTTCTATTGAACGCTTAAAAAAGGCACAAGTATCCTTTATCGGGTTTGATAATGATCCATCGGTAATTGCTAAGGCTAAAGAGAATGTTGAACGAGCAGGTCTCGGTGGGTTAATTGATATTCGTCTGCAAGACTTAAATGATTTAACCAACCCAATTACTGATAAAGCCAAAGGCACTATTATCTGTAACCCCCCTTATGGTGAAAGATTAGGAAATTTTGCGCAATTACTTAAAGTTTATACTACCTTAGGTATGCGCATTAAAGAGCATTTTAAAGGTTATAAAGTTGCAATTATTTCCTCTGATGAAAAGTTATTAGGATGCTTACGCTTAAGAGCAAATAAAGTTTATAAGCTCTTTAATGGTGCACTTGCCTGTCAGCTTCGAGTTTTTGAGATAAACGATGAGCAAAATGATAAGGTAAATGATAAGGCAACCACTCAGGAAAACATGCAAGACAAGGCACCAGAAAACAGCCAAGATGCACAGGTTAAGCCTCTTTATGATGAAAAGCCTGTAAATAAAGATGCTAAAACTAAAGCACTCGTTGCTATTGAGTTTGCCAATCGTCTCCAGAAGAATATTAAATACCTTGATAAATGGGCTAAAAAAGAAGGTATTGATGCTTACCGTATTTATGATGCTGATTTACCAAATTATGCGGCAGCCATCGATCGCTATGGTGATTATATTGTTATTAACGAATATCAAGCACCTAAGAATATCCCTGAATATGAGGCACGTGAGCGCTTCTTAGATATGATTCAGGCAGTAGTTGAGGTAACGCATGTTGATGGCGACAAAGTAATTTTAAAAGTGCGTGAGCGTAAAAAAGGTGAGGCGCAATACGAAAAACTCTCCGATAGTAAACATACCTTACTTATTCGTGAATATGGGGCAGTGTTTATTGTAAATCTTTGGGATTATTTAGATACAGGTCTGTTTTTAGATCATCGCCTAACTAGACGCCTAATTATGAAAGAAGCGCAAGGGAAAGACTTTTTAAATGTCTTTGCCTATACAGGTTCTGCTACTGTCTATGCAGCTTTAGGCGGAGCAAAAACTACTACCACGGTCGATATGAGCCGCACGTATTTAAACTGGGCTAAAGATAACTTAAAAGCTAATAATATTCCATTAGCTAATCATTTATTTGTGCAAGAAGATTGCATTGAGTGGTTAAAACATGCATCAGAGAAATACGATTTAATTTTTGCGGACCCTCCAACTTTCTCTAACTCTAAACGTATGCAGGATATTTTTGATGTGCAGCGTGATCATGTTTCTTTGCTACAAAGTTTAAGTGCCTTACTAAAAGAGGGCGGTAAGATTATTTTCTCTAATAATAACCGAAACTTTAATATGGATTTTGAGGGACTTAAGGAGATTGGTTTACAAGTTTCAGATATTACTGCTAAAACCATTCCTCAAGATTTTAAACGTAACAAAAAAATACATCATTGCTACATTGTAACAAAGGTATAGGATAACTAGTAGTGGCTATTTTAACTTTAAACGATCTTTATCTGTCTTATAGTGCAGCTCCGTTATTTGATCATGCAGACCTGGCAATTGAACAGACTGATCGCATTGCCATTGTTGGGCGCAATGGTGCTGGTAAATCTACTTTACTTAAGATTATTGCCCGAGAAATTACTCCTGATGAGGTGGTGCGTAATGAAAAACAAAACTTACGTATCGCTCGACTTGAGCAAGATCCTCCTGCTCATTTACCATTATCAGTTTATGCTTATGTAGCAAGTGGTATTCCTAAGGTAGGTAAGTTTTTAGCGCAGTTTTTTTTAATAACTCAAGATCTTGATGAGCAAAAGGATAATGAGCTTACTGATGATTTTGATGAATTATCTACGCAAATTGAGGAACTTGAGGGTTGGCAATACGATATAATTATTCGTAGATTATTAAGCTTGCTTAATCTTGATCCTTTAACACCAATGTCCCAACTGTCTGGTGGCTGGCTTAGAAAAGTAGCTCTTGCTAAAGCTTTGGCTTATGAGCCTGATTTATTATTACTTGATGAGCCTACCAACCACTTGGATATTACCACTATTGAGTGGCTGCAAGAGTTTTTACAAAGTTTTAAAGGGGCGGTAGTATTTATTTCCCATGACCGTGCTTTTATTGATAATGTAGCAACAAGAATAGTTGATATTGACCGAGGAAGGATATCATGTTTTTCAGGGAAATTTGCTCGCTATAAAGCTGAAAAAGAAGAAGCTATGCGTCTTGAGCAATTAGCTAATGAGGACTTTGATAGAATTTTAGGGCAAGAAGAGGCGTGGATTAGAAAAGGTATTAAAGCTCGCTTAACTAGATCTGATAGCCGAGTCAGAAGACTTAAAGAAATGCGTGCTGAGCATAAGAATCGCCGTGCTCGTATAGGTAATGTTAATTTACGTATTGATGATAAAGAAACTTCAGGTAAAATTGTTTTAGAACTGGAAAATTTATCATTTAAGCTTGGTGATAAGGAACTTATTCGTAATTTTAATGCCTTAGTAATGCGTGGTGATAAAATTGGGATAGTTGGTAATAATGGTTGTGGTAAAACCAGCCTTATTAAGCTTATCCTAGGTGAATATACTGATTATCAAGGCAAGTTAAAGCTTGGAAGTAATTTACAGATAGCGTATTTTGATCAATATCGTGAGCAACTTGACCCTGAAAAAACAGTAATGGATAATTTAGCGCATGGTAAGACTATGGTCGATGTTGCAGGTAAGCAGCAGCATGTGCTCGGTTATTTACAGGATTTTTTATTTTCACCACAAAGAAGCCGTACACCTGTTAAAGCTTTAAGTGGTGGTGAAAAGAATAGATTATTATTAGCAAGAATCTTTTTAAAGCCTTGCAATTTACTGATACTTGATGAACCTACTAACGATCTTGATATGGAAACGTTAGATTTATTAGAAGAGCTGTTAGTAGATTTTAAGGCAACACTAATAGTAGTAAGTCATGACCGTTACTTCTTAGATAATGTCGTAACTGAGACCTGGTATTTTAAAGGTGATGGCTCGGTAGAAGAATTTATCGGTGGGTATTCTGATTTAAAAGAAGCTCTAACAGCCAGAGCAGTGCAGGAGCAGGCAAAGAGCGAGGAAGATACTTCTATAAATAATTCTACGAAACAGAATAAAAAGACTTTAGTTGGTATTGAAAGAAAGCGTAAGTTATCTTTCAATGAAAAACGAGAGCTTGAACGTTTACCAGAAAGGATTCAGGAGCTTGAACAGCAAATTGCTGATTTTGAGTCGCTATTTGCAAGCAGTGCTTATGGCCAAAAATCAGCAAGTGATATTAAAGAAATCACACAAAATTATAATGAGGCGAATGAAGAATTGACTAGATCATATACTCGCTGGGAAGAATTAGAAGCAATTGCACAAGGATAAGATGTTAAATGAAGATTAAAGCAGCGCTTGGGGCGTTAATTTTTGGGGTGGCAACTCCAGTTGTAGCAGCAACTACGCCTTTTTATAACATTGAAGTGGTTAATAGTGGAACATATGATTTTAAGTATGGTCCTTTTGCGAAGGCTTTAAGTGAAGGGGAAACCCCAAAAGCAACATCAATGCTCTTAAAAAATAATATGTTTAATTATTTTTTATTAGCACCACATCAATATGACTTCGGGCAAAGAATGAACCGTAAAAGAGGTTGCTCTGCGCTTCAGAGTGATGTTTGTGGGGCTTATTGGGATGGCATAGGTAATACTATGGCATCAGCTTGGAATCATGATATTGTTTATTATACCCCTCAGCAGAAATCACTAATCAATAATGAGGCAACCACAGTCTTTACTGAAAATCAGATGATTTATAATAAGATTGCCTCTGATGGCGTATCAGGTGTTGGTTTTAAGGTTGATGAAGCAACAAAGACTAATATTTCTCGCCATGAGGTTTATGGTATTGCTAAATTTAATAATAAGACCTTTATTTTAAAAAGCCCAATAAGCTATACCTATCGAGGACAGGATATTGGTGGATATGCTACGGCACTAACTTATTTAGAGCTTGATAGTGGTAAAATCCTAGTTGGTGGCTATGCATCTTATGATAGAAATCATGAAGATGACTGGTTTGAGGATTGTTACGGATCATATGATTACGATAACGATTATATTTATTATTATTCTTGTCCTTCTTTCAAGATGCAGGCTACTTTATGGTTAATTGATCCTGAAAATGATCTTGATAATGCCCAAATTATCGGAACTCAGGCGCCTGAATATTATAATTATAGTACCACTGATGATGAGTTAGCAGAAGCTGCAGTAACTAACTTAGTTAAGTTTAATGATAAGATTGTAGCATTAGGTTATTTGCCTACTGATGAATGGGGGATAACTTCTCTTGCTGTATATTGGGAAATAGCTCTTGATGAGGCTAATAATAAGGTAAGTTTTAATGGACGTAAGACCTTCAGAAACCTTGAAGATCCAGGTGAGGGCGATGAAAGACATGACTATACATACGCTCAAGATGCTAACACCCAAGGTTATGCAATCATTAATACTCAGTATGATAAATCAGTAAACTCTAATTACCCTGCAATTTTTGGGATAAGTAAGTTTACTGCTGATTTAAATACTGAAAGCATTTATATGCCACTTGAAAATAATCCTATTCGTGGCGCAAACTCTGTTGCCGAGGATATTAACAATAATAACTTTATTGTAGGTTTTCGTGATGCTCGTGGTGAAATTTCTCCTGTAAATGAAAGTGTGGCACGTAGTTCTGAAGGCTTTTTATTTGATATTGAAACTAATAAAGCTTATTACTTAAATGATACTATCTGCCATATTACTGATAGTGGCGATGCTGACTGTTCTCAAAATGGTAAGTATTACTTTATTGAATGGGCAGTAGCTATTAACGATGAGCAGATAGTGCTTGCCTCAGGTTATGAGTATGATTCCTATAATGATTGGGTAAATCGTGAAAATGCTCGTATTGTAACTATGAAACTTGTGCCAAGTGAAACAGCTTATATAGTTGATCCAAATAATAAGGTGTTAATTAATACCTCATCTGAAAACCCATCTCCAATGGTGTATTACAATCGCCCACAAGAAAGCTTTGCAGATGATGGTAATGGTGGCGCTATTGGGTCATTTATTCTCATGCTTTTAGGGGGTTTTGTAGGATTAAATTTATTTAGACGTAAAAAGCAGGTCTAAATAAAAAAGTAGATCTAAATAGCACTTACGTAAAAATCTAACAAAATATTTTAAAGCATAGCGCATAGTCGTTATGCTTTTTTTTTACTATTTCCTACCTTTTATATAGAGCTTTATCTTTTATTTGTGCTACATTATGATATGATAAACTAAGTAGTAATAGTCATACCTATCAGATGCCTGGTGGTTTTTGATAGGTATGATTAGTATATTATGAGGAATTTATGGAGAGCGTTTTATTAGAAGAATTAAAGAATATTAGAATTTGGGAAAAACAATATACCTTTGACTTGCATACTCATACCAAGGCATCTGATGGATTTTATGCCCCAAAAGATTTGGTAGAACTTGCGCATCATAAGCGTATTGATGTGTTAGGCATAACAGATCATGATACTTGTTTGGGGGTGTATGAGGCTATAGAGGCTGGTAAACAGTATGGGCTGCATATTGTAGCAGGCATTGAGCTTTCTACTATGTGGTTAGGTAGACAAATTCATATCACAGGTTTGGCAATAAATCCTGATGATGAGAAATTAAATGCTCTTATTCAATTACAAAAAGATAAACGTCATGCTCGAGCAATCAAGATAGGGGAGCAGCTTGCAAAATGTGGTTTTAAAGATGCTTATGAAAGAACTAAAGCCATGGCGCAAGATGGCGCTACTTTAACAAGAGGTAACTTTGCGGCATTTTTATTTGAGCAGGGAGCAGCTCCTACTATCGATAAGTGTTTTAAGCAGTACTTAGCTCGTGGCTGTATAGGTTATGTTATGGCTGACTGGGTTTCTATTGGGGAGGCGATAGAGGCTATTAAGGGGGCAGGTGGTATTGCGATACTTGCTCACCCAAAGAGATATAATATTAATAATAAATGGCTCTTAAAACTTATTACTGAATTTAAGCAGGCAGGTGGTGAGGGCATGGAGGTTAGTGGTGCTATGCAGGCAAGTGGTGAACGCGAATTATTAGCATCGCTTTGTCAGAAACATGAGCTTTATGCCTCATGCGGCTCTGATTTTCATAGAGAAAAAGCGTATTTAGATTTAGGTATTAATTTAACTATTCCACCACTAGCAACTCCAATTTGGCATCACCCAAAATTTAAGATAGAGTGTTAAAAATGGCAAAAATTATAGCAATTCATCCTGTCACCCCACAGCAGCGTAATGTTGCGCAAGTAACAGAACTTCTGTGTGAAGGAGTAGTAGCTGTTTTACCAACAGATTCAGGTTATGCTCTTGCTTGTACTTTAGAGAATAAACAGGCACGTGAGCGTATTTGTCATATTAGAGATGTTGATAAATATCATAACTTTACGCTACTTTGTGCTGATTTAAGTGAACTTTCATTATACGCACATGTAGATAATCAAGTATTCAGGTTAATTAAGAATAATACCCCAGGACCTTATACTTTTATTTTAAAAGCTACCAAAGAAGTGCCTCGTAAGCTTATGAACGAAAAGCGTAAAACTATCGGGCTTCGAGTTCCTTCAAATCCGATATTAAAAGAAATTTTAAAATCCTTAAATGAACCGTTAATGAGTGTATCACTTATTTTACCAGGTAGTGAAATGGCAGAAAACGATCCTTATGAAATCGATGATAAACTCGGTAATTTAGTAGATCTTATAGTTGATGGTGGTTATTTAGTCGAAAAACCTACCACAGTTGTAAGCATGATTGATGGCAATATTGAGATTGTGCGTGAAGGTTCAGGCGATATAACTCCTTTTAAGTAATGCATTAAAGGAATGTTAGACTGTTTGCTCTTAAAAGTTTACTTCTTTAAAAGTGCTCTTTTTTAAAAGTTTAATCCCTCATACTTATGAGGGATTAAAGTCTATGCAGGAATAAACTCTATGCTTGTAAGTAAAGAGTTATTTTGAGGCTCTTGTAGTAAGCCCATCTTTAAAACGGCGCACTAAAATTGCCATATGCGCAAGCTTGTCATCTAAAGGTGCTTTAAAATATACGATATGACCATCGCCTTTTGCGATATCTATTGGGTTATCCTTTTTATCAAAAAGATTATCTAAAGTAATGGTGTAGTTTTTTGTTGGGGTAAGAATTTCTAAGGTATCACCAAGCTCAAAGTGATTGCGCACTAACACTTCCCATTTGCCATTCTTAATGCCAGAGACTTCTCCAACAAATTGACTTTTATCAGAGATGCTATAACCATAATCATAGTTTTGGTATTGATTGATAGGTTTACGTACTAAAAAGCCATCGGTATAGCCTCGATGCGCTAAACTTTCAAGTTCAGCTTTTAACTCTTCAATAATATCCTCATTATTTAATGCTGCATCAATAGCACGGCGATAAACGCTTGCTGTTCTTGCGCAGTAGTAAAATGATTTAGTACGTCCTTCAATCTTTAATGAATCAACGCCAATTTCGCATAAACGCTTAACATGCTCAACAGCTCGCAAATCACGAGAGTTCATAATATAAGTGCCGTGTTCATCCTCATCGCATGGCATAAGTTCCCCAACACGCTTAGGCTCTTCAATTAAAAAACTATGCTCTGTTATTTTATCAGTGCCTAAATCAGGAGTTTTTAAAGTTTCATTCGGACAATAAAGGTTACCAGCATCATCAAGAGCTGCTTTTTTAAGTTTATACTCCCATCTGCAAGCATTAGTGCAGGCACCTTGATTAGAATCACGGTGATTTAAGTAGCCACTTAATAAGCATCTACCGGAATAGGCCATACATAATGCCCCATGAATAAAGACCTCAAGTTCAATATCAGGGCATTCCTGTCTTATTTGAGTGATTTCTTCCAGGGTTAATTCACGTGATAAGATAATACGCTTTACACCTATTTTCTCCCAAAACTTCACTGCCTGATAATTTATGGTATTGGCCTGTACTGAAAGGTGAATAGGGATTTGCGGAAAGTTCTCAAGAGCGAGCATAATCATGCCAGGGTCTGACATAATTAAGGCATCAGGATTTAGATCTACTACCTCTTTAAGATCGCTGACAAAGTTCTTAAGTTTTATGTTATGAGGCTGAATATTAGATACTACGTAAAGTTTTTTATTAACACTATGAAGCTCATCAATTGCTATTTTAAGGTTTTCAAGGTTAAATTCATTATTACGTACACGTAAACTATAACGAGGCTGACCTGCATAGATAGCATCTGCACCGTAAGCAGCTGCATAACGAAGATTTTTTAAGGTGCCAGCTGGTGATAAAAGTTCAGGTTTTTTCATAAAGACTCCGTAATAACCTTAAAATAACAGTAAACCCTATCAGTAGATAGGGTTTGTAATTTTAGTATATTATAGTGTCTTAGAACTTTTGACTCAAGTAGTGAGCAGGTTTTAAGGAAAATTATTCCATTTCTCCACCAAAGGCCTCAATAAGGATTGGGATCAGTCTGGCGTATTCACCCCCCATAAGAGCAAGATCGGCATCTAATTGAGCTTGCGGATCAAGATCAACGCCTGCATTTTGTTCAACTAAAGTATCAGATAATTTAATGCGCTTAATCGCAAAGTTTTCATCAATAATAAAGGAAATATCATCATTTACGCTTAAAGCTAAACTTGTTACTACTTTGCCTGCATCGATATGGACAGTAATTTCCTCAGCACTTAAATCTTGCTTTTTAGCTCTAATAATAGAACCATCGCCATCGATATTCTTTAATTCAGTTTCATCCCCAATCTCAAAACCTTCCGGCGCATCACCTGTTTGTACCCACTTAGTTAAGCAGTCGGTAATTTCATTATTAAAGGCTAAAGGCTGAACCGGGAAGGAACCTAAACTCTTACGTAAAAGAGCCATAACATCTTCAGCGACTTTATCAGAAGAAGCGCTAACGATAACTAAATTGCTTTTAAGATTAACCCAGAGCCAGGTTTCACGGTGGGTAGCAAAGGCACGAGGTAATAAATTGATGATAATTTGTTCCTTAAGTTCAGTTTTTTCTTTTTTCTTAAGGGTTCTACCATGTTCTAACTCAAAGTTTTCTACTTTTTCTGCTAATTCATCGTTAATAACGCTGGCAGGGAGCATTTTCTTTTCAGTGCGACATCTAAAAAATAGATCATCACCAATTTGATGGACTAAGGCATCAGTATCTTTGCCTAAAACATCCACCCAGCCCATGCGCTCGAGATCTTGACCTTTGCATGGTACAAATCTATGTGTTGCTAAGAGCTTTTCAAGATCGGTAATATCATGCTTAAAAGGTTCTTGTAAACGGTATACCCTGATGTTTTTAAACCACATATGTCCTCTTGTATGTTTTTTTTTGGCTTTATTGTAAATGGAAAGAAGCTAATACCATCAACTTATTATTTATAAGGGGTAAATAACTTTTCAGGTTTTGGTAAACGCTAAAAAAATATAAAGTAGCGCACTTTAAAAGTCAAATACTCTATGTGATTTATTAAGGATGAGTAACTATAATTATTTTTTAAGTTAAAGCGTAAAATGGAAAGTTAGAATCTTTAAAAAAACTTCTAAAAACCTTTGTTTAAAGGTAGCTTTAGGTAAGGCTTAATCGTTTAAAGAAGGCTTAAAGCTTAGCTTAAACAACGTTTGTTAAGGCAAATTTAAGTTTTGTTCTTAAAAACCTAGGTGATTTATGTAAAAATCATTATGAAAAAATTATCACTTTTTACTTAAAAGCTATAAGAGTAACTAGGCGGTAATATAAAAATAAATTCTCTAAAAATATCAATAAAATTATATAGTGATAATTTTTTAAGACATAAGGTAATTAAAGTGTGATCATATTAAAAAAGTAGATATTAACCATTTTTACAATGTAATTTTTTTGTGTAAAAAGGTATACAATAAACGTATTAAACGTGTTGCCCGTTTAGTTTTTTTTGAGTAGCTTATAGGGCCGGGATTTCTTTTTTAGTAAAGCAAAAGTCGATTTTTCATGACTAAAAGAACGTTATCAATATTTCAGTTTCAATTGCTCTTTTCCATTGTAATGGTTGGGCTTCTTTTAGTTTGTTCAGTTTTTTTTACTCAAACATTAAATAAATACGAAATAAATAATAACCGTCATGCCTTTGCCCTTGAGGGTGAATATATTGCCGAAAATGTTTCTATTACCTTAAATAGCTTAGTGTATGCAATGCTTAGCTACGCTACAGCTGATAATTTAATTGGTGCGCAAGATGAAATTGCCAAGCAGCAATTTGAAACACTAATAAATACTTATCCTATGATTTCTAGTGTCTATATCACAGGTTTTGATGGGATGGTACTACATCAGGTGCAAGGCGCCCCAAAGAAGTATTTTGAGATTAGTGCTTCTATTCAAAATGTACTTTATGCGGTGTTGGATGAATTTGATAGAGGTAATAACCGTGGTGCGATTGCCCTAATAAATGATCCTAATCTTGTAAGCTATGAAGATACTCATGCCTTTGTGGTATTACAGCCAATTTATCGCCGTAACACTTGTTACTTTAAAGAAATTTACCAAGGTTATAAAGTAACTCTTTATTGTGAAAATGCCGATGTATTAGGTTTTGTAGCGGCTGTTGTACCTTTTGAGATGGTAAAAAATTCCATAAAAATTCCATTATATTCCTCAGGTATTGACTGGAAACATTTAGTAATAAGCCCAGTGCAAGAGGCGGGACCCGATACCATTATTGCCGCCCGCAGTGCCGAATTTGCTATACCAGGGGAAGAACCTTTCTTAGTTGAGCATAAAATATTGGTATCAAATCCGTTCTTTGATAAAGGTGCTACTTTTTATGTAACATTAAGCTCGAATAAGCATTTCTTAAAGAACTCAAAAGTCAAGATTCGTACTATGATAATGGTTTATTCTATTATCATGATAGGTATTGTGATTCTCTTTAGTATTGGGATGTATTTAACTGGTAATATCTTCAAAAAAATCCGTCTTATGATTGATAAGAATCAGGTAGATAAGAGTGAATATACTTTTACACCAGCCTTCTTAAAAGAAGTTAATGATATTGATAGAATGCTTCATCGTTTCTGGAGTCGTTCAAAGCAGCAACTTACTACTATTGAGGAGCAAAGTGAGCAATTAAAAGAATATCGTAAGCGCTTAGAGGAACGTAACAAAGACTTGAGTAACCAAGTTGATGCACAGCTTGTTGAGCTCAATAAAACTATGGCGATAAAGTCTGATATGTTAGCAAGTTACCGCGTGGTGGTTGATCTTAGTGAGGCGCTTTATGGGCAAATAAAGTCCCTGGATGAAATTTCATTAGAAATTCTCCGTGCTATTGATTCATTGCGTATTATCTATAAGTTCTGTTTTAGGATTAGTTTAGGTGGTGAATATCAGAAATTTTACCAAAGCCCTGGTATGACGCATCAGTTTGTAAAGGGCGATAAGATTGATTATTCACGCTATTACTATTATGAAGACATTAATGATGCAGATAAGTTTATTGTCTTTCCAATAAAGAGCTTTGTAGGTGGTCATAGCTTCTTTGCAGTGGAATTATTGAATGATGCAACTTTAAGTTCTTCAAAGATTGATGGTTTAGCACTATTTTCTAAGGTGCTTGGTAACTGTCTTGATAATATTGCCATGAGTAAGCGTATGGAAATGCTTGCTAATCAAGATCAGCTTACCATGCTTTATAACCGCAATGCTTACATTGAAGAGCGTAAGAGATTAGCTGATAGCAATGAAGAAATTGGTATTTTCTTAATTGATATCAATGGTCTTAAGGAAATTAATGATACTTTTGGGCATGGCGCAGGTGATTGGCTCATTCGCGAATGTGCGTCAATTCTTAAAAAGGCTACAAAAGCTCATAATATGTCAATCTACCGTTTAGGTGGTGATGAATTTGGTATTTTATATTTAACACCAAAGAAAGGAGTAGTTGATAAGGTAATAGCGTGCTTTAATGAAGAAATGGCAGCAGTGCGCGATTTTGGGCATGGTGATTATAAGCTTACCTTCTCTTATGGTTATAGTGAGGGAAGTTGCAAGAATATCGATGCTGTATTCTCAAAAGCTGATGCCTTACTTTATGACTATAAGAAGAATTTCTATCAAGGTAAGCGTGACCGCAGAGCGCATGATAGATAATTTTGTTAAAAGCTTAAAGGAAACTAAAAAGAAACTAAAAAACAGGACTTAAAAATCAACCCCAAAAAATTAAGCTTGAAAACTACAAATTACAATTATAGGCATAAGTAAACATTTCATGTTTCTTATGCTTTCTTTTTTCCGTAAAAGAGCTTTAAAAAGATCCATAAAAAGAGCTAAGAATTAACCAGTGTTTGGGAAATAGTTAGTTTAATTTATATTATAACAAGCTTAAAATTCTACAATCGTAAAAAAACATTTTTCTTAAGTCTAAAAACACCCTAATAACTGCAATTTTATGGTAAAATACCATTTTATAAAGCAAAAGATTACATATGTTTTAATAGGTTTTAGGACTATGTAATTAAAAAAAATCTAAAAGGATATTTGGATATACTATATCCCTTTAAGTTTTTAGGATAAAAGATTCTTCTGTTTGCTTGAGTAAAGAATCAAGCCGGCAGCAGAGGATTTTTTATGCTTTTAGTTAAGAGTGCGCACCTTGGGGTGATGCAATAGTGGTAGTTTTTATTGAGAAGTGAAGATGAGTGATAACGATATAACTCAATCTAACATATCTGCTAATGTGAAGACGGTTAAGATCACAGATCAGCTTAAGACCTCGTTTATCAATTATGCTATGAGCGTAATTGTTGATCGTGCCTTACCTGATGTACGTGATGGTTTAAAGCCTGTACACCGCCGCTCACTATATGCGATGTATGGATTAAAAAATTTCTATGGTACACCGACAAAAAAATCAGCTCGTATCGTAGGTGATGTAATCGGTAAATATCACCCACATGGTGATACAGCTGTGTATGATACGTTAGTGCGTATGGCGCAGCCTTTCTCGATGCGTTACCCATTAGTAGATGGTCAAGGTAATTTTGGTAATATCGATGGCGATAAAGCAGCGGCTATGCGTTATACCGAAATTCGTATGTCCAAAATCGCTAATGAAATGATTGGCGATTTGGAAAAAGAAACCGTTGATACCGTTCCAAATTACGATAATACTGAAGAAATACCAGTGGTTTTACCTAATAAGTTCCCTAACTTATTAGTAAATGGTTCTAGTGGTATTGCTGTTGGTATGGCTACCAATATTCCACCTCATAATTTAACTGAGGTAATCAACGCTACTTTAGCATTAATTAAAGACCCAAATATTACTGTTGATGGATTAATGCAACATCTTCCTGCACCAGATTTTCCGACAGGTGGTTTAATCTACGGTCTTGAAGGTGTAAGAGAGGCATATGCGACGGGTAATGGTCGTGTGATTATGCGTGCAAAGGTACATTTTGAGGGGGAAGAGGATAATAAGCCTGCAATCGTTATCGATGAAATTCCTTACAATGTATCTAAGAAGCGTTTAGTAGAAAAAATCAGTGAGTGCATTCGTGATAAGAGTGTTGAAGGCATTACTGAAATTAATGACTACTCTGGTAAAGATCATGAGGTTAGAGTAGTTATTAAATTACGCCGTGGTGAGGTACCTGAGATTGTGCTTAATAAATTATATAAGCATACTCAGATGCAATCTTCTTTTGCTATCAATATGTTAGCATTAGTTGATAACCAGCCTGAAATCTTAACCTTAAAGCTGATTTTAGAGCACTTTGTAAAGCACCGCCGTGAAATTGTAACTAGAAGAACAGTATTTGATCTTAAGAAGTGCCGTGAAAGAGCCCATAAATTAGAGGGGTTTGCGGTTGCTCTTAAGAATATCGAAGAGATTATTCAGGTAATTAGAAGTAGTGCTAACCGTCCTGAGGCGAAGATTCGCTTGATGGAGCGTGGTTGGAATTACGGCATGCTTGATAAGCTTATTGAAAGAGCTGCTGATGGTCGTGAGTTATGTAAACCTGAAACTATCAGCGCGCAATTTGGTTGCCGTGATGGGTTATATTACTTATCAGAACCACAGGTTGAAGCAATCTTAGATATGCAATTGCACCGCTTAACAGGACTTGAATACGATAAGATTGTAGCGGAGTATGGCGATTTAGTTAAGAGTATTAAGGAGTTCTTACACATTTTAACTTCCGAAGAACGTCTATTAGAGGTTATTTGTGAGGAATTAGTAGAGATTCGTGAAACTTATGGAGATAAGCGCCGTAGTGAAATTAAGGGCGTAAGTATTGCTATTACTAAGGCTGACTTAATTGAATCAGCTGAGGCAGTAATTACTCTTTCTAATGCAGGTTACATTAAGTATCAGCCTGTAGAAGAATTTGAGGAGCAACATCGTGGTGGTAGAGGTCGTAAAGCCGCCAAGATGAAGGAAGAGGATTTAATCCATAGTTTCTATATTGCTAATACTCACGATGATATTTTACTTATTACTTCTATTGGCCGAGTATTTAAACTTAAGACTTATGATCTACCGTTAGCCTCATTTAATACTAAGGGTATACCGGTGGTTAATCTCTTATCATTACAAGAGAAAGAAGCTGTTCAGAATATCATAGCGATTAAAGATTTTGATGAAAGCAGATATTTGGTAATTGCTACTAAGAATGGTTTCATTAAGAAACTTTCTTTAAAGCATATTAAGAATATTAACACATCAGGTAAGCGTGTAATTACTCTTACTGAGGGGGATGAGGTTGTTGATACTGCAATAAGCTCAGGTGATGATTTAATTTCATTATTTACCTCAGCAGGTTTCTGCATTACCTTTAATGAATATTATCCAGCAGGCGATGATGCTGATGAACAAGATGCTGATGATGATAATGATAGTGCAAATGCTGAGCTTGATAGTGAAGAAGCTGATACTGATGATGAGGCTGAAGGTGAGGCTTTGGATAACTCCAACTTAACCATTGAGGAGCTTAAGGCAAGATACCGCACTACTAAATTATCAGGTTTAAGACCTCAGGGCAGAAGCTCAAGAGGTGTTAGAGGCATTAGACTTAAAGATGGTGCTCAGTTAGTATCAATGGTAGTAATTGATCCAACTATTCCACACTTTATTATTGCTTGTGAAAATGGTTACGGTAAACGCAGTAGAGTAACTGACTTTAGAATTACTGCTCGTGGTTCTAAAGGCGTAATTGCGATAAATACTAGTGAACGTAATGGTAAGTTAGTAGGGGCAGCTCAGGTAAATGAAGATGATAATATTATCATTATTACCAGCAATGGTACGTTAATTCGTACTAGAGTATCTGAGATTAATGTAATTGGTAGACAAGCAGCTGGCGTTATAGTTATTAAGCTTGATAATGATGCCAAGATAGTTGGTTTACGTAAATTTACTCCTTCAGATGATAATGTAATGTTTGATGGTGATGAACCTCAAGGAACTGAAGAAAATCAGGAACAAACTAGTAACGATGCTACCAGTTTCACTCAAGAGAGCGAGAATCAAAATGATAATCAGGCTCAAAATGAGGTAAGTTTAGATCCTACTGAGGAAAACGAGCAATAATTAGAGTATAATAGGGGCAAGGTTTGCCCCTATTTACTTAATTAAGCTTTAGGGTGTTATTAAGTTAAACAACAAAATTGTTAAAGGTTAAAAATGAGTAAGGTGTATAATTTTTCAGCAGGCCCTGCAATGTTACCAGTTGAGGTAATGAAAAAATGTCAGGAGGAGTTCCTCAATTATAATGGTCTAGGTGTAAGTATTATTGAAATGTCACACCGTTCTAAGGACTATATGGAGGTTGCTAACCAAGCAGTAGCTGATCTTAGAGATTTATTAAAGCTCCCTGATAATTATAAAGTGCTATTTATGCATGGTGGTGGAAGAGGGATGTTTGCTAATATTGCAATGAACCTTGCTCAGCCAAATGGTTGTGCTGATTACCTTGTTGGTGGTGCTTGGGCAGGTTATGCTGCTGCTGAAGGTAAGAAGTATACTAACGTTAATGAAATTAAGATTGATTCTGTAAATGATAAGAATCTTGTTACCATTAATACTAAGAATTTACCTTTAAATAAAGATGCGCAATATGTGCATGTTTGTTTAAATGAAACAATTCATGGTATTGAAATTTTTGATGATATCAATACCAACAATGTACCTTTAATTGCTGATGCTTCATCAAATATTTTATCTCGCCCACTGGATGTTACTAAGTACGGTATTGTTTACGCAGGTGCGCAGAAGAATATTGGACCATCAGGTTTTGCGATTGCTATTGTACGTGAAGATTTAATTGGTCACGCTCTACCTTTCTGCCCATCTGTTTATGACTTTAAGGTAACTTATGAACATGATTCCATGTTCAATACTCCTAATACCTTTGCCTGGTACTTATCAGGTTTAGTATTTAAGTGGATTAAAGACTTTGGGGGGCTTGAGGCTATGGAAGCTCGTAATAAAGAAAAAGCAGATTACTTATATGGCTTTATCGATAGCTGTGATTTCTACTCTAATAATGTTGATAAGTCTTGCAGATCACGTATGAACGTACCATTCTTCTTAAAGAATTCTGATCTTAACCAAGAGTTCTTAGATAAGGCGAAGGAAGCTGGTTTGTGCAATCTTAAGGGGCATAGAGTACTTGGTGGTATGAGAGCAAGTATCTATAATGCAATGCCAATTGAAGGTGTAAAGGCATTAGTTGAATTTATGGATAAGTTTGCTAAAGAGCATAAGTAAGAACATTACGTTAAACTTTTAGTAAAGTGCTTAAAGTAAGTTACTGAAGTTTAAAAAGTACTAAAAAGTACATAAAAAATAGAGAGAGGTTTGCAACTTCTCTCTATTTGCTTAGTTTTTTAAAGAATTAAGCCTTAACAAGTGATGTTTGGCGGTATTCTTTAATTTTTATTAAAAGATTAACTATAATTTTTAATAAACGAAGATTCAATATAACCCATCTTTCCTCATTCTTTGCAGTTTCATTAGTTGTAGGTAAAGGCTTTTTCTCATTATAAGAATTAAAGAATACTCCTTTTGCCATAAGCTTTTTATCAAGTTCCTTATTAAGTTCTTTAGCTTTCTCAAGTGGACTTTGAGTATTAAAGAATACTTTAATTTTTTTATTTTGCGCATCATCACTACTAAATGGTAATTCTTTAGAAAGAGTGTCATTTGCTCCTGATGCAACATTCTTTTTTATTAAATTAGTATAAGTACTCATAGAAACTCCTAGTTTGATAACTGATAAGTTTATATTATTAGTATAAATAATATTTGTATTTATTGTAAATAAAAAATATTAAAAATAGATAAAATTACTGTTTTGTCACAAAAAAGAATTTCGACAGTTTTTTGCCAAAAGGTAGAAGATTTGGCAGGTAGGTAAAGAGAAGAGTAGAAATGGATAGAAATCAAGAAAAGCAGATAAGAAAAGTAAGCCACCTCCTAAAAAATCCCCCTTTAGCAAGAGGGAGATTTTTAAGAAGTTCTAGTAAGCGTAATTACTTTTTTTCTTCATCTTTAGTATTAGTGCCAGTATTGGCATCTGGTAATTTTAAAAGTTCAGATGATGATTTTAAGATAACTATTAAATCATTGATATTGCGATGCTGCGGTAGTAGCGTTCCTGCAATAAGATCGATATTCATACTCTTAATAGCATGAGCTAGCATTAAACTATCAGCTCCATAGCAGATAATACGGTAAGCATTTTTACTTAGGGCATTTTTTATGATAGTAGATATCATAAATCTATCATATTCACTAGCTGAGATGCGGTGAATAAGGGAGCTTGGTACACTTACTGAGGTAAAATGGTTCTTAAGCACAAAGTCATTTGAGAGGTAATTTGAACCAAAGTTCTCAAGATGCACACCATAGCCATTATCAACTAATTGTTTAACTACTGTAAGCATGCCTTGAATATCATTACTTAAGACATTTTCTTTTATGGTAAAGAAGATGCGCGAAGGCAAGATATGGTAATTTACCGTAGTTACATCTAAGAAGTTTAAGAGATTTGGATCGGTAAGCTGCTCAAAATTTAAAGGAATAAAGATATTTAAATGTAGGGCAGTTTCCTCATCGATATGGTGCAAATCACGTAAACTTGCTTCTATTTTCCAGTAACCGATTTCAATATTAATACTGCACCCTAAAAGTTCTTCTGAGTACTCTTCAAGGTTAATTTTTTCAGAGGTGGTCTTATACCATATTGGCACTACTACTAAGGCATCAGGGGTACGATTTCGTAAGTTATAAATAATATCGTAAGTAGTATCAATTTCACCACCAAGTTTTGCTTTACGCATATTAGCCTCTAAAATAGAGTCTGCAACAGTATGCTTTTGCATAGTATCATTAAAGAGGGTATAGCAATTGCTATCTTCTGATGCAATGGATGCGCTATAAGCAATATGCGTTTTTTCAAGGAGCTTTTCAGGGACAAGGTTTGGGTTATAAATTGGTAAAATACCAGCTTTAATACTGCATGGTGCATGTTTTTTTAAAGTGTTATTTAAATGTTCTTTGATTTTATCCAGCAGCGCATAGACTTCTTGTAAACTAGGCAAGCTAGTAGTAAGAAGGCCGTAGCTCTCTTCATTTAAGGCACTTAAGCGATCTTGCTCAGGGATTACTTTACTGATTTCACTGGCAATTTCACGAGTTAGCTCCGATATATCAAAATCCTCATGATATTTTTTAATATTAAGTTTTGGGGCGAACTCTATTAAATAAATCGTTAAGCTGTTATCGATTCTATATTCAGCCTGGAGCTGCGTGATTTGTTCTTTTAACCAAATAGCGTTAGGCAGTCCTGTTGCTAAATCGTAATTAGCATAAAGTGACATGCTCTTATTAAGACTCTCAATTTGGGAATCACGGTGCTGATTAGACTCTAAACTCTTATTTAAATAAAGTAATAAGGTATAGATTTCATCGGAAGTGGCATGTTGTCTGCCGATATTGGCATAGCGATGTAATCTAAGGCGATTATGTCTAAAGAACCTGACAAGGCGTAGTACATTAAATAAGTGATAGCAGATAATAATAATCAATAACGCTAAGGCTAACATGGTTAGCATAAAGTTATTGATAATACCTGTTTTTAGGGTTTGAAGAAAAGTAAATTTGGGTAGATAAGTAACTACATGAGAAACTACTGTGCCTCGATAAATAATAGGGGAGGTAATAGCTTGTGTATTATTAGGGGCAACGATAGAGTTGGTAATAAGACTGCTAATAGTTGGTAAATTTTTGGTGTTGGATAAATCACCAATATTAGGTTGTAGATTATTATTGCGATTAAATTCTACTATATCTTTTAAGTCTTGTTTGGTAAGTTTGGTATTTAATGAGGTGTTTAAATCACCATAGCGTAATGGTAGGTAGAGCTTTCTATAAGGATTTAAATCATTGAGATAATGCACATACATATTTTGGTCTATAGCTGCTATGGCATACCCATGGTTATTGTTAATTACGCTTTTCCTAAAGATTAGCACATAGCAGTTAATATTGCAGGCATAGGAAACATAGAAGTTAGCTTCACTTTTAAAACTTTCTTCTTTAAAGGCATTGATATCATTCTCATCAATAAACCAGTTGGTAATATATTTAACGTATGATTTATTGTTAGTTAAGTCATTCCATTCAACATACGCAAAATTTGGGGGAAGCAGCACTAAATTATTTTGATTAGAAGCTAGTTCATGCAAGGTTTTATCGACAGTTCGCTGAACATTATGTTCAATAATAGAGCTTACATGTCTTACTTCTTTATTGGCAATATTATTTTTTGCCCTAAAATCTCGTTCAGCACTACCGTTATAAATAATAAAAGCACATAGACCGCAGAAACAGAGATTCAGTAAAAAGTTTATCGTAACCTGTCTTGAAAATGGAAGGCTTATGTAATACATACCTCACCCTTAAAAATGAATTAAAAACCGGATTACTCCGGTTTTAAGAACGTATTTTTTACTGTATATGAACTCTTATAATTTTAATGTTAGAGTTCGCAAAGCCAAGTTTTATCTTTTATCCTTTCTGGAAAATTTTTACCAGCTATTCTTTAATATAAAATATACAGCTATAAAGTCAAGATTTTCATGTTTAATATCTGACTATCTTCTTTTTTTAAGAAGTTATAAGGGTAAATTTGCAGCCTTATCCCACATATGTATTATTATCCTCAAAATCTCGTCTTATAGTTCTTGTTTGCGAAAGCTCGATTTCATCGATGAGTTCCTTAGGTTTAACGATAAGGTAACCTTGGATTGCATCGATATATAAGTTCTCAAGGTGCTGTTTTTGGATAGTATTTTCGACTCCTTCAGCAATAACCACACAACCTAAACGATGAGAAACCTCAACAATCATACGCACAAACTGGGAAGAGGCCAGGTCTTTATCAAAGTTCTGGCAAAGATTTGGGTCAAGTTTAATGTAATTAGGTTTTAATTCACGATATATTCTAAATGACTCAATACCATTACCAAAGTGGCTAATGCTAGTAGATGAACCTGCACGAACTATTACAGAAAATAGTCTTTCAGCACCGATAGGATTGCTTTCAAGTAGTGTTTCATCAATTTCAAATACTAAATTTGGGGCAATTTCCGAATTACGTACCAAGGTGCGCTCAAGCCATAGTAAGAAAGAGGCACTAATTAACGCATTAGCTGAAAGGTTTATCCCAAAACGAATATTACGGTTATTGATTTGGTAATACTTTTGGATAATAGCTTCAATAATCATCTCTTCCAATCTTACGATCAGGTCATGACGGTGAGCTGCTGCCAAGACATTTTCAGTGGAAATAAACTCACCATTTTTTGTGGTAAAGCGGGAAAAGATTTCCACATAAGGAGTAATAGAGATATTTAAGCTTTTAATTGGTTGATAAAAGAGGGTAATAGCACGGCGATTGATAATATCAACTACGGTTTGACGCCAGTGAAGTTCTCCTTGGAGATACCCGTCTACATCTTTAGATTCTACTACCAAACCATTGGCAGGACCTGTTTGCGCTTTAGCTAAGGCAAGGTCGGCACGAGCCATAACTTTTTGCGGGGTTTCATTTAATTTATATGGTGTAAAACCACAGTAGCATAAGGTGTTAAGCTCTTCATTTTTTTGCATAACCTCAGCTTGGTTTTTAATAGTATCACCAATAACGGAAATATCATTTTCAGAGGCATTATTAACAATAATCGCAAAATCAGCACCACTAATACGATAAGCATGGGAACCTGGGTATTTAGTTAGCGAGTTTTTTACAATATTAGCTACGCATTTAATATATTTATCCCCCATCTGGTAACCACGTTCACCATTAACGGTAATAATTTCACTTGCTCTAATAATACCTAAGATATTAGTTTTTGAGGTGGCTAATTTCTTAAAGGTTGCCTCAAAGTCGTTTTTAAAAGAAATACGATTATAAAGACCTGTTAGCGGATCTAAAGAAGAGGTTAATTCTAATTGCTCAATCTTCTTCTGGGCGCTTGATAATTGAGTATTAAAGGTTTCTTCTGTGTTTTTTAGTTTCTCCGATAAATCAGCAAAAGGAATATCTTCATATTTCTTTGTAAGAATAGCGTTTTTAAAGTTTTTAAGTGTTAATTTATTTTGTTTTAAGGCTGCTGTCGCTGTAATAAACACGGCAGTAAATAAGAGGATAATGCTACCTAAGGTTAAGATACTAAGAGTGATAATTATAGGTTTAATGTTCTGGGAATAAGTAATAGTTTTACCACTTGCTATAAATCTATTAGCCGCCATCGGAAAAATTATCTGTCCAATTTCCTGGATGGGATCTTGGGAGGTAATGGCATAAAGAGCAACTGTGCCTTCTGATATTTCAATGGAGGCAATACCTAAAACCTCAATAGTTTCATTAAGCGAATCTTTAGCTTCGATATTTGGAGATGATATATCAAAGGTTTTTGGGAATACTATGGCAATTTGTTCATTAGCTCTAATTAAATAGGTGCTAGTTGCATAGTATAGTCCACCTATGATTATAAGGGCAAAAATAAAGGATAGGGAAATCCCTTTCTTTAGCGCAGAATTTGGCGACATATTCTTTCTCCATTATCCCATGAAAGATGCTTTATTTGTTGTAAAGCAATCAGTGAAAATTGTATTTTTCAGTGCTCAAAACTATGTTTTAATGCATTAGCAGCTAGATTTTTATAGGTGTTTTTAAATGAGGAAGTAGTTATTTTAATAACAGCCCTAATCTAAAAAAACAATCCTTTATTATATGTAGCTCATACTTAAGCAATATGTAAATTTGAACCTTGGTAACAAATAGTAAACTTACTGGCTATATTTAAGGTTAAAGGCATAAGTATAACAATTGATTGCATAGTTAAACCTAGGTTTAATAAACATAATCATTTTATGGATTTTTGTAATCAGCAGTAAAAATATAACATAAAATATTTAGTTAATTTTGCACTAAATATCGCTATTTTAAACACAATTTTTGAAAATCGTTACCTTTTATGTTGATTATGTCACATTTTGATAATGATTTGAATAAAATTTAATAAATTTTTTTGAATTTTTTGTTAAAAGCTCTCTTTTGATAACATTTTAACATTTATTTCATAACATAAAATAGCTTTAATACTTTGCTTTTAATGTATAAAAGGCAAATTAACCTTTTAAAAGCAGATACTTAGCTTTCTTTTAAAAAATTATGACAAATCTTTACTGGTTTTATTACTAAAGTCTTTATCAGCTGTTACTTATAAGGGCTTTAAGAGTCGGTGAAGTTATTTTTTTCTGTCAAATCTTAATGGCAGATTTTTACACTTTGTTACAAGTTGTTACCTTAGTGGATTTTTAAATTTTTTAGGGTATTATAGCTTGCGTCGGGCGATAAATTAGATAAGAAACATAATAAAAAAACTCATAACAAGAAATCTTAGATAAATTATTACAAGAAGATTTTTGCAGAAACACAGCCCGACATTTTAAGAATAACAATAAAAAAATAACAAGTTAAAAAGGATAAACTCATAATGAATAAGACTCTAGTTACTTTATTAGGTACTTTAATGGTTGTTACTGCTACAGGGTGTGCGGCAATTGATAGGGCAATTAGTACTGATAGTGCATTACTTGAAAAAGCAGAATTTTCAACTGGCATTAGTCGTGATAATTTAACAGTGGTACCAGGTTCAGTTTCTGGGGCATTAGATAGCGTAAATTACGATGTTAAAGATGGTAAAGGCAATTTATATAAATGTTTCTACACCACAGCAGTTATAACTGATTCCATGAGTATCTGTCGTAAGATCTCAAAAGATGGTGATGAAGCTGCTAAGGCTGGTTGTAACGAAATACAAAGAGCTGCTGGTCTTTGTTAATAATACGTGTTTGTGCATGCACAATTAAAATCCCTGGTATTGGAGAGCTCCATGCCGGGGCTTTTTTACTGCTCTTTTTTATTTTTATATTTATTGAGCAGTAGAGCGTAAATGCATAAAAGTAGAGATGGATTAAAGATAAAGATGATATAAAGTAAATTGAAAAATATAAGTAAAGGAAAGATTGTAGAATGATTAAAGGAGATTAACTATAGGACTTAATGGCTCCTCCTGCGGGACTCGAACCTGCGACATACGGATTAACAGTCCGCCGTTCTACCGACTGAACTAAGGAGGAACTTTAAATGGTAAGATAATTTTTAATGGCTCCTCCTGCGGGACTCGAACCTGCGACATACGGATTAACAGTCCGCCGTTCTACCGACTGAACTAAGGA